>DASWOO010000660.1:0-14438 GCA_036404335.1 Kofleriaceae bacterium | reverse complement strand
GTTCGACCGCGCGCGCGCGGGGCACCCGGCCGCGTCGGCCGCGCGCTCGCTGCACGTGTTCGAGGCGGCGAGCTAGTCCCCTGGAAACGGGTTCCTGGAATTACTTCGGTCGTGGACCTGCTGGGTGCGGCGGCCGAATCGCTTCACCTTCTCGAGGGTCTCGTCGGCGGTCTTGGTCCACTTGAATGGCTTGCCATTATCGTAGTGGGCTTCGACATACGTCGAGATCGCTGTGCGCAGCTGCGGAATGCTGGTGTGCGAACCCACGCCTTGCCCGTACCAGATTGTCGCCTCGGCGGCCTCTCGGTCAGCCGCCGGATGTACACGCAGCCGCGTCACCGCCGATTGGCGATCGCGTCCAGCTTGCGAAGCATCTCGTCGCCGTCCACGAGCTCGACGCTGCCGGTCCGAATCTCGTGGACCCGCTGCGCCAGCTCCGCCGACCACGCTTCGTTCCATTGGTCGGTGGATGGCTCGTCGCCATCGTCGGGATCAAGACTCTGGAGCAAACGAGACGCGAGCTTGCCCGGCTGCGACCCGCGTGAGAGGAGGCGGTACACCGCGCTCGCGAGGGACAAACCTGATAGGTCGCCGTGTCGAAGTGGGCGACCGCGCCGAGCTTAGCGATGGCGACGTGACCCTCGGGACATTTGACATGGCCGCCGGCGAGATCGATCTGAAAGTCGGCCTTGGTGAAGCGGCCGGCGTTGCGCAGCGGAAACGGTTTCCACCGGATGGGTACGCCTGCAGCGTGCAGGGTGGCGACCTCCGGCGCCGCGAGATAACCGCGATCGATCTGGAGCTCGTCGAGCTGCCGGTCCTGACGCGCGATGTCCGAGAGAAGGTCGTCCGTGGCCGCTGCCTCGGGGCGATTGGCTGGGTGATCGCCACGGCAACGATCACCTTGCTGGTGAGATCGCGCGCGACATGACGCTTGTAACCGTCGACGCGTGACGTCTTGCTCTTGCGGCCGTGTCGCATTTCGCCGTCGACGACGCTAATCCGTCGTTCCTTGGCAACGCCTTGCTTGATCCGATGCGGACCGCCGTCGGGATCGGGTTCGGTGTCCTGCGAGATGAGCTGGCGCAGCGTCGCGAGCTGGTCGGAGATCGGTGGCTGGCTGACCTCCGTCGCAAGCTCGGTCACCACGAAGGACTCGAGTGCCCGCACCTGGACGAGCAATTGCTCGAGCGCGCCGCGCTTGGCGGTGGCGTTGTCCCAGTCGATGTCGAGCGCCGTCGGCTGCCGCGTCGACCTCTGCACGACCTCTACCGCCGCGCTTTGCACTCCATCGTGTCGCCTCCGACCGTGAAAGCCTCCGGCCAGGTGCTCGCCGCGGCCGGCTCCAGCGTGGTCGCGTAGGCCGGACGGAGCGGCCGCAATGCCCCGCTGCTCGACCAGGCCGCAGCGGCGCAGGGCGCGAAGCCCAACAACGACGGCGACGCGAGCCCGCCGATCCGGACGATGAGGACTGTCCGGAGGACGACGGTCTGGCCGAGCTCACGTCGGCGCAGAAGGCCGCGGCCGAGGCGAAGGCCGCCCGCGTCGAGCGCCGCCGCCGGCAAGAAGGCCAAGTAGCCCGTGGCCGTCGCACACGTACCGGCGGCGTCGCGCGCGCTACTCGAGGAGGCGCTCGCCACCGCGCAAGCCCAACGCCTCGCCGCGCTCGAGCGATCCGAGCTGGCCGACGCCGAGCTCGTCGGCGTCGAGTGGGCTTTGGCTGCGAGGCCGGCTAACGCAGCCCGCTGGACCCTCGACACGCCGAGGACGCGCGGCTGATCAACGCGGGCATCGTGCAGAAGCAGGTCGACTGAAGTCGACGTGCGCCGTCGCCACTGCGAGCGCCGAGCACTGGGGCGCGTGAGGTAGTAACGCGTGGCGCTGGCTCGGTGAGCGATACCGGCTGACAGTGGCGCGCAGATCGCAGGTAGTCGCGCGTGGCTCGGATAATGCAGCCGACGCCGCAATGCCCGAGATGCCGCTGCTGACTTGCTTTCGCTCGGTTCGTCCGCGCTATCGCACCGGACAGCGGGCGTTGCTCGACTGGCTCTCGAACGTCCACGGCGCCGCCGAGGCGACGCATCTCGGGCTCGATGCAGGCGAGCCCGAGCAATTCGCGGCGCGCATCGCGGCCCGGCTGCGCAAGTGTGCCTGTCCCCCCGAGCAGATCGGCACGCGTGGACAATCGGTCATCGATCTGGCGACGTTTCGCGGCGACGACCACGCGCTCTACGATGTCGACCTGCACCCGCGCGGCAAGGGCACCGAGGCGCGCACACGGCTGTTCGCCAATCTAGTCGATGACTACTTCGCCCGCGCCTACGCCGACGAGCATGCTGCGCCCGACGACCTCGTGCACGTGACCTGCACCGGCTACGTGTCTCCGAGTGGCGCGCAGAAGCTCGTGGCGCAGCGTGAGTGGTCGACGCGCGTTACCCACGCGTATCACATGGGTTGCTACGCGGCGATGCCAGCGCTGCGCATCGCCGCGGGCTTCGTCGCGACGGGCTCGCGCCGCGTCGATATCGCCCACACCGAGCTGTGCTCTCTGCACCTCGATCCGAGTGATCACCGCCTCGAGCAGCTCGTGGTGCAGAGCCTGTTCGCCGACGGGTTAATCTCCTACCGCATGGGACCCGATCGTGGAGAGCCCGGGTTGCGGGTGCTGGCGCTGCACGAGCGCGTGTTGCCGAATTCCGCCGCCGCAATGACCTGGATCGTCGGCGACGCCGGCATGCAGATGACGCTCGCCCGCGATATTCCCGATCGCATCGCCGGTGCGCTGCGCGGCTTCGTGATCGACTTGTTGCGCGCCGCGGGACGCGACGTCGGCGCGCTGCGCGGCAGCGTGGTCGCGGTCCACCCCGGTGGGCCGAAGATCATCGATCGCGTGCGCGACGTCCTGGAGCTCGACGAATCGCAGCTTGGCTTCAGCCGTGGCGTGCTGTTCGATCACGGCAACATGTCGTCGGCGACTTTGCCGCACGTGTGGATGCGAATCGTGGACGCGCAGGAGGTCCCCGCCGGCACCCTCGTACCGAGCTTCGCGTTCGGGCCAGGCCTGACCGTGTGCGGCGCGCTGCTCGAGAAGCGCTAGTCGTGGTGGCGATCTTCTTCGTCGCGGTCGCCCTCCAGGGCGCCGTGATGGTCGTCGACGAGGGCTGGTATCACCGCCGCCGCGGGTTGCCGCGCTGGGAGCGGATCGGGCATCCACTCGACACGCTCACGCTCGCGGCATGCCTGGGCTGGCTGCTCATCGCCAATCCAACGCGGCCGGCAGCACTACCTGTCTATGTCGGCCTGGCGATCTTCTCGACGCTGTTCGTGACCAAGGATGAATTCGTTCACGCGCGCATCTGCGGCCCTGGTGAGCACTGGCTACACGCAGTCCTGTTCGTGCTGCACCCGATCGTGCTCGCGGCGTTCGGCCTGGTCTGGTGGACTGGCCACTCGGGGCTGCTCGCGGGTCAGCTCGCGATCACGCTCGCGTTCCTGGCGTACCAGGTCTTCTACTGGAACGTGATTGCCGCGCGCCCCACCGCGACGACGGCGGCGGTGGTGAACAACGACTGGTATGCCGCGCTCGGCGCGCGCTGGTACACCGCCGATGATACGCCGATCGCGTTGCTCCGCGCGGAGTCGCGGCATCGCAACCCATGGATCGCCGCCGAGCTCGACCGCCACCTGGGCGCCGGCCTCCAGCGCGTGCTCGACCTCGGCTGTGGCGGCGGCTTCCTCGCGAACTACCTCGCCAGGCGTGACCACCACGTTACGGGAATCGACACCACAGCGGAGAACCTAGAGGTGGCCCGCCGCTACGACCGCACAGGCACGGTCACCTACCTGGTCGCGGACGCGTGCGCGTTGCCGTTCCCCGACGCCAGCTTCGACGTGGTGTGCGCGATGGATCTGCTCGAACATGTCGAGGACTCGGCGCGCCTGATCGCCGAGGCGAGCCGTGTGCTCGCGCCGAACGGGTTGCTGTTTTTTCACACGTTCAACCGGACGCGGATCGCGAACCTCGTCGTGATCAAGGGCGTCGAATGGTTCGTCAAGAACACGCCGAAGGACCTCCACGTGCACCGCTTGTTCCGCACGCCCGACGAGGTCAACGTCCAGCTGCGCGATCATGGCCTCGAGCCGCTGCACGTCATCGGCTCACGCCCGCGGTTTCGCTGGCCGCTGTGGCGAATGCTGCTCACGCATCGCGTCGGGGACGACTTCGAGTTCACGTTCAGCCCGTCGTTACAACTCGGGTTCACGGGCTTCGCACAGAAGGACATCACCGAGAGCTGAGAAGCCATTAGGTGGACCGAGGCGGCAAACGCGTGAGAATGCGTCGATCGGGAAGACGCCTTCGTCCTGGCCGATACGGCGCGAGCTCTGCCGACGGCTGGTGAGCGGCGCCACCAAGAGAGCCGCCTAACCGCCCTCCATGGGCGATGGCAGCCGTGACATCGTGGGCTTGGAGGCGGCAATGACCAGACGCTGCGCAGCGGGTTCCGTGGAGCCCGTCGGCGGCTGACCTGTGCGGCGCTATGGCTCGCCTGCGAGAGCAAGCCCAACACTGCCGGCGACACTCCGAAACCGGCGTCGCCCGGGCCGCGTCGGTCTCAGCGCCGCCGATCGATGCGTACGTCCCCGACGCCCCGCTTCTGACGGTTGAGACGGGCGATCATAACCCGAGCGAATAACTACTCGCGCGATCCGGCCCGCAACATTACTGGCGAGGAAGCCGCCACGCTTCTGCTGGACGACGCGATGACGGCGTTTGCCAATCCGATGGCAGATCCGAATAGTGACGACGCCTCGATGGTCGTACCGTCGACAAGACAGAGCATGACACAGCTGCTCCTCATGTTCACGACGGGAAGGCCCTACCCGTTGGACAGCCCTGAAGCTGCCAAAGCGATCGATGAGTTCAAGCGCCTAGCTCAGTGGCCACCCGACAACCGCGAGACGCAGATCAAGCGCGGCGAGTTGGCTAAGGTGGACAGCTGCTCGTCTCCCGTTCGCACGCCGCTCGGCACTTGCATCATAGAAAGTGCGGCGACAGGGGCGATGCCGGCCAAGGCGGACCTTGGCGCGAAGGCTCACTACTCTGTCGCCCCGACGTCAGGGCTTGTGTTGCGTATCGGGCTCTACCACTTCGATGTAGCCACTACCTCCGATAGCGACTCCGGTACGAAGGCCTGCCTCGCGCTCGACGGCAAGTGGGCCGCGCCCTCGCGCAGTGACCGCGACGCGGCCAGCGAACGAGCACGTCAACACGCCGAGCAACTGCGCTAGTTGTACCGCCGCTGATCGCGCGTGCCAAAGGCCTTCACTGCATCATGACGAGGTGCCAAAGCCGCCAGACGTGCTTTATCCGGCGCGCCGGGGCAGGTACACCGAGATTAAGCGCGAGCCGGCGGTCGGCGCGCCGGTGCTAGGTGCGAGCGGGCGGGAGAGCCTTCGGGCCTCGGCGAAGCCGAACCTCGGTCCGCGACGCGGGCAGGGCGCTGGGTTCGATTATGTCGACTGGCATTTATAAGATGCGGTAATCACTCGCGGTGAGCGCGCCCGCCCCGCGCACCGACCCACGCGACGTCACCCGACGGGCGTGCCCCGGGAGCTAGCACGTGGGCCGCGAGCCCTTGAACGCCGGCAGCACCTGGCCCAGCCGCTTGGCCATCTCGGTCCCCAGCGCCTGGAGGCCGCTCAGCGGCCGCACCATGACCTCGAATTCGACGATCTGACCCGCCTCGTCGAACCGGATGAGATCGACGCCGCGCAGCTGGCGGTCGCCGACGTTGGCGCTGAACTCGAGGACCGCGCTGAGGCCGTCGTCGGTCGCGAGCTGGCGGTGGTAGGCGAAGTCCTCGAACACCGAGAGCACCGTGCGCAGCACGAGCACCACGGCCTCGGCCGACTCGTAGGGCGCGTGCGCCATCGGCGACTTGAACACCGCGTGCGCGGCGACGAGCGCGGGCAACTCGGCCAGGTCGCGCGTGGCGATCATGTGGTGCCAGCGCTGGAGCGTGGCGGCGGCGGCGGGCTGTAGGCGGCTCGGGGGCACGGTCGGGCTCGCGGTGGTCATACGCGCGACAGTACCGCCGCCGCGCTCACCGACCGCCCGTGGCGCGCCGGAAGTGCCAGCCACCCCAGCGCGCCGCGCGCGATCGTGCGACGCTCGCGGCGTGCGCACCGCTGTCCTCGCCCTCGCCAGCACGGGCTGCGTCACCGCGCTCCACGTGACCACCGCGGCCAACGTCGCCGACGGCGAGCTCGCGCCGGCGTTCGCGCTGACCGCCCAGGACGGCCGCCCGGTGTCGCTCGCGAGCGCCCTCGCGCACGGCCCCGTCGTCCTCGTGTTCTATCGCGGCTTCTGGTGACCCTGGTGCAAGCACCAGCTCGGTGAGCTGGCCCGGAACCAGGAAGCGCTGCGCGTCCGCGGGGTCACCGTGCTCGCGATCAGCATGGACTCGCCCGACGACTCGCGCGCCTTCGCGCACGACCTCGGCATCGCGTTCCCGCTGCTGTCCGACACCGATGGCCGGGTCTCGCGGGCCTATACCGGCGTGACCTCCGACCACAATACGCTGCCGGGCGTGACCATCCTCGATCGCAACGGGCGCATCGTGTTCCGCCAGGTCGCCTCGGCCAAGGACGACCGCATGCCGGCCGCCGAGCTGCTCGCCACGCTCGATCGCACGCTCGGCACCTCGGGCCCAGCGGTCGCGCCACCCGGCGACGCGGCGATCGACCGCGCGCAGCTCCGCGTCTCGCTCGGCGCCGCCGGCGTCCACACGACCGGTGACACCCACGCCTCCGGCGCCGGCACGCTGGCCGCGCTGTCGCCGCTCGGTCGCCACGTCCTCGTCGGGCCCTGGCTCGGCTTCGAGCCGCGCGAGGCCCCGCTCGACCTCGATGCCGCCCTCGTGGTCCGCGCTCCGATCTGGGCCAGCGCGGGCGCGCTCGAGCTCGCCGCGACCGCCGGCTGGACGCCGTGGCGAACCGGCGGTGGCAACGCCGGCATGCACGCCGGCATCTGGTTCGCGACCTCGCCGCGCTGGGCCATCCAGCTCGACGTCGGCGTCGCCGAGCACGGCCTCGGCCGGGATGACCACGCGACCACCGTGTCCGTGAGCCTCGGGATCACCCGGCTGATCCACCGGCCCTGACCGCGCTACTTCGACCCGGCGGGCCGCGGCCCGGCCTCGACGCGCGCGCGCACGCTGGCGATGTGGTCGCGCAGGCAATCGAGGAGCAGGCGAACCTTCTTGGGCGGGCTCTTCGTCAGGGTCACGGCGTGGACCGGCACCAGCGGCGGACGCCAGTCCTCGAGCACGCGGACCAGCGCGCCGCGCTCGACGTCGTCGACCGCGACGAGCTCGTCGACCAGCGCCAACCCGAGGCCTGCCGCGGCGAGCCGCTTCAGCATGCTCGGGTTGTTCGCCGCCGCGCGACCGGCGACGCGCACGGTCACCTGCTTGGCTCCGTTGTGCAGCGTCCACTGCCGCCGGAGATCGCCGCGGACCAGGGTCAGGCAGCTGTGGCGCGCGAGGTCGTCGGGCGTTGCCGGCGCTCCGTGCTGCGCGAGGTATGCGGGCGACGCGAACACGGCGCCGCGCACGCGCGCGACGGTGCGGGTCGCGAGCGCGGAGTCGGGCTGGCCGCCGATGCGGACCGCGAGGTCGAAGCCCTCGCCGAGGAGATCGACGATCCGCGGGCTGAGATCGAGCTCGAGATCGATGTCCGGATAGCGCGTGGCGTACTCGACGAACAGGGGGGTCAGGAAGTGCTGCCCGAAGTCGGAGGGCATCGACACGCGGACCCGGCCGCGCGGGTTCGCGACCGTCGAGCGCACCTCCTCCTCGGCCGCGCGGGCCGCGGCGACGATGCCGCGCGCCCGCTCGAGGTAGGTGCGCCCGAGCTCGGTCAGCGTGACTGTCGCGACGTCCGGTGCAGCAGCCGGATGCCGAGCCGGTGCTCGAGCCCGGTGATGCGTCGCGAGATCGACGACAGCGGCGTGCCGGTCGCCCTGGCGGCCGCGCTGAAGCTGCTCGTCTGGGCGACCGCGATGAACAGCTCCATGTCCTCGAACAGGTCCACGACGCCGACGCTATCACCGTCACGCCGCGCGGCGATCGTTCCGGCTCCTGAAAGCCAGGTTCTCGAAACCGTCGCTCGCGGGCGGACCCGGCGTCCGGCATGGTCGCGACACCACATCACGAGGCGAGGACATCATGACCAGTCACTTCAAAGAACGCTTCACCACGGACAACGCCGCGATCGTGCTCGTCGACCACCAGACCGGGACGATCGGCTGGGTCTACAGCTTGCCCAAGCAGACCGTCATCAACAGCACGCGCGTGCTCGCGCGCATGGCGGTGACCTACACCATGCCGCTGCTGCTCACCACCACGATGGAGGAGTACGTCGGACCCACGATGCCCGAGCTCGTCGCGGTCGCCGAGGACGCGTTCGCGAAGCGATTCAAGCGAGGCGGCGAGCTGTGCGCGTTCGACGACCCCAAGCTCCGCGACGCCGTCAAGGCGACCGGGCGCAGCAAGCTGATCCTCGCGGGGCTGACCACGGACATCTGCCTGTTCTGGGCGGCCGACGCCGCGGTCCGGCTCGGCTACCAGGTCATGGTCGTCGCCGACGCGTGCGGCACGATGACCGGCCTCGGCGACGAGACCACGTTCGCGCGGCTGCGCGAGATCGGCGTGACCGTGGCGGTGATCAACCAGGTCGTGACCGAGCTGGTCAACAACTTCGGCACGCCGGAGGGCCAGAAGGCGCAGCAGATCATGTCGGACGAGATCATCAGCAAGCTCGGCGCGTGAGCACGGCGATGCGCGTGACGATCGGGGCTGACCGCGCCGTGTTCACGCTGGTCAACACGTTCGATGCCCGGCTTCGTCGGCGTCGCGGTCCACCGCAGCCTCGACCAGCGCTTCGTCGTCAACTACGTGCAGTGCGCCGCATCGAGGCGATCGGTGCCGAGCTCCGGCGCGACGGTCGGCTTCGACCGGGCGCTCGACCGCGGGCCGCGCCGCTAGCCGCGCGCGCCGGCCACGATCATCACCAGGGTCGCCGCGCCGGTCAGGATCAGGCCGAGCGTCGGGTCGCCCTGGCGCAGGGCGGCGAACACCGCGGGGGCGCCGGCGAACACGGTCCACCAGCCGAGCACCCACGCCAGCTTGGCGCGCGCCCGCGCGGCCGCCGGCAGCGGCAGGGTCGTCGATAGCCGGGTCAGCTCGATCGGCGGCCGGCGCAACCGGCCGGCGAGCACCACGCCGTAGCTCGCCGCGCCCGCGATCGCGACGGTCAGCCACGGCGTCGGGTCGGCGGGCTGGACCACGCCGACGATGACCAGCACGATGAAGCACACCGCGCCGAGCGCGAACGCCATCGGGAACCGCCGGCGCATCAGCCGCGCGTCCTTGAAGTAGGCGGGGCGGGCCTCGCCGACCAGCCGGCCGATCAGCCGCTCGATCGCGGTCGGCGGCTGGACCTCGAGGTGCGCGAGCCGCTGGCGGTCGAGCGCCGAGACGTCGCGCAGCACCAGCGCCATGATCCCGGCGCCGCGCCGGGCGGCGATCAGCGCGAGCACGCTCACCAGGGCGATCGCGCCGAGCACGACCGGCGCCGGATCGCCGCCGCCGACCAGCCACGGCGAGACCGCGAGCGAGCTCGCGAGCACGATGGTCGCGGCGAACCCCGGCAGCGCGCCGAGCATCGCCGAGGGCGACCCGGCCGGCGCATCCGAGGATGACTTGGCGTCAGCCCGGGCCGGCGCGCCGGCCAGCGCGGTTGCGGTCCGCAGCGCGCTGGCGCCATGCACGACCAGCGCCGCGGCGCCGACGGTCACCGCCGGGACCAGGCCCGCGGCGGCGAGGCCGAGCGCGCCGGCGAACGCGGCGTGGCGCAGGGCGAGCCCGGGGTCGGCGACCGCGATCGCGGTGAGGCCGATCCACATCGCCAGCGTGGTCGACGCGGCGGCGGCGGCGGCGCGGAGCAGCGCGGCGTCGAACAGCGGCAAGCCCTCGACCGGCAGCTGGGCGAGCAGCGGCGCGTCGGCGCGCCAGTAGACGTGGAACGGCACGCGCAGGAACGCGACGGCATAGCCGACCACCGCGCCGGCCAGCCACGCATGACTCGCCGCGGCGAGGCCGTCGGCCGCGCGCCAGCCGACCCATGCCGCGAGCGCGACGCCGACCGCGACCGGCGCGGCAATCGCCGGCAACTTGCGCGCGCGCCGCTCGTGCAGCCGCGACCACCGGATCAACTCGCGCGAGGTCATCACGCGCGCAGTATGCCAGCTGTCGCCCGGGATCGCTGGACGCTGCCGAGCGGCTGGGGTTACATCGCTGGTGATGCGAACGCTCTGCGTGCTCGTGGTCGCCGCGTGTGGCTCGCAAGCCGGGACCGCGCCGGTGGCGTCACCGCCGGCGGTTCCCGCGCCGGCCTGGCCGGCGAGCCGGGTCGCCACCGTGGTCGACACCGTCCAGGGCGTGCGGGTCGCCGATCCGTATCGCTGGCTCGAGGACGAGCACGCCCCCGAGGTCCAGGCCTGGATGACGGCGCAGGACCGCTACGCGCGCGCCGAGCTCGCCCGGTCGCCGCACCGCGCCGAGCTGGCGAGCCGCCTGGCCCAGCTGTCGTACTACGACTCGGTCGGCGGGCCGATCGTCCGCGGCCGCCGCCAGTTTTACGAGCGCAAGCACGCCGACAAGGAGAAGCTGGTCGTGTACTGGCGCGACGGCGACGCCGGCGAGGAGCACGTGCTGTTCGACCCCAACACGTGGAGCGCTGACGGCAGCACCGGGCTGCACGGCTGGCAGCCGAGCTGGGACGGCAAGACCGTGGCCTACGGGGTCAGCGAGCACAACGCCGACGAGGCGGTGCTCCACGTGCTCGACGTCGAGGCCGGCGCGCCGCGGCCCGACGTGATCGACGGCGCGCGGTTCGCGTACGCGTCGTGGACGCCCGACAGCCGCGGGTTCTATTACACGTGGGAGCCGCCGGTCGGCGGCCCGATCACCACCGCCGATCGCCAGGGCTTCGCCGAGGTCCGCTACCACCAGCTCGGCACGCCGCCGGCGGCGGATCCGATCATCTACCCGGCGACCCACGATCCGCAGGGCGTGATCGAGGCCGGCGTGTCGCGCGACGGCCACTGGCTGACCACGCAGATCACCCACGGGTCGACGTCGGCGGACTGGTACATCAAGGATCTGCGCGCGCCGGCCGGAGCGTGGACCACGCTGGTCGCCGGCGCCGACGCCGAGTTCGACGTCACGGCGTGGCGCGATCAATTCTACGTCACGACCAACCAGGCCGCGCCGCGCGGCCGGGTCTACCGGGTCGATCCGCAGCACCTCGATCGCGCGTCGTGGCGCGAGATCATCCCGCAGCGCGACACGGCGATCGAGGGGATCTTCATCGTCGGCGACCGCCTGCTGATCGACTACGTACGCGACGCCGCCAGCGAGCTCGAGCTCCACGCGCTCGACGGCACGCTGATCGCCAAGCTCGCGCTGCCGATCGGCAGCGTGCGCGGCGTGGCCGGCGAGCCCGACCAGGACACCGCGTACGTCAGCTTCACGTCGTTCACCCAGCCGAAGATGACGTACAAGCTGTCGCTCGCGCGCGGCGAGCTCGTGGAGTACGCGCGGCCCAAGCTGGCGCTCGACACCTCGCAGCTGACGACCGAGCGGGTCATGTACACGTCGAAGGACGGGACCAAGGTCCCGCTGGTGATCCTGGCGAAGAAGGGTGCGCCGCGCGACGGCACCAACCCGACGATCCTGACCGGCTACGGCGGGTTCGACTTCTCGTACCCGCCGTACTTCGACCCCGAGGTGATCGCCTGGCTCGAGCGCGGCGGGGTGTGGGCGGTCGCCAACCTGCGCGGCGGCGGCGAGTACGGCGAGGACTGGCACCGCGCCGGCATGCTCGACAAGAAGCAGAACGTGTTCGACGACTTCATCGCGGCGGCCGAGTACCTGATCGCCGAGCGCTGGACGGCGCGGGCGCACCTGGCGATCACCGGGGCGTCGAACGGCGGGCTGCTGGTCGGCGCGGCGGCGACCCAGCGGCCCGAGCTGTTCAAGGCGGTGCAGTGCGGCGTGCCGCTGCTCGACATGCTGCGCTACCACCGGTTCGGGCTCGGCCAGCTGTGGGTCTCGGAGTACGGCTCGGCCGACGACGCCGCGCAGTTCAAGGCGCTGTACGCGTACTCGCCGTACCGGGTCGCGGTCGACGCCGGCAAGCGCGACTACCCGACGATCCTGTTCGACTCCGCCGACCACGACGACCGGGTCGATCCGCTGCACGCCCGCAAGCTGGCGGCGCTGCTCCAGGCGTCGCAGACCGGCGACGGCAAGATCCTGCTGCGGATCGAGCGCAACTCCGGCCACGGCGGTGCGGACGTCGTCAAGCAGAACATCGAGCGTGGCGCCGACGCGCTCGGCCTGTTCGATCGCCTGCTGCGGTAAGCTGCGAGGCGACGATGTCGCCGCCACCCGCTACCCGCACCGACGCGATCACCGAAACCCTGCACGGCGTGTCCGTCGCCGACCCGTATCGCTGGCTCGAGGACGAGCACGCGCCCGAGGTCCAGGCGTGGATGACGGCCCAGGCCGCGCACGCCCGCGCCGAGCTCGAGACCTCGGCCGGCCGGCCCGCGATCGCCGAGCGGCTCAAGCAGCTGTTCTACTTCGACGCGGTCTCGGCGCCGGTCCACCGCAGCGGCCGCTACTTCTACACGCGCAAGCACGTCGATAAAGAGAAGACGATCGTCTACTGGAAGCAGGGCGAGGACGGCGCCGAGCAGGTCCTGTTCGACCCCAACACCTGGAGCGCGGACGGCAGCACGGGCCTGGGCGAGTGGATGCCGAGCTGGGACGGCCGCTACGTCGCCTACGCGGTCAAGGAGAACAACTCCGACGAGTCGGTGACCCACATCTGGGACCTCGACGCCGGCGCCGAGCAGGGCGACATCATCGAGGGCACCAAGTACGCGAGCCCGAGCTGGGCGCCCGACAGCCGCGGGTTCTATTACACCTGGCTGCCGCCGATCAGCGAGACGGTCACGATCGCCGAGCGCCCGGGCTTCGCCGAGGTCCGCCACCACGTGCTGGGCACGCCGGCGGCCGAGGACGGCGTGGTCTACCCCGCGACCGGCAACCCGGAGCTGTCGATCGGGGGCTACATCTCGCGCGATGGCCACTGGCTGATCGCGATGGTCCAGCGCGGCTGGCTCGCGACCGAGATCTACGTCAAGGACCTGCGCGCGGGCGCGACCGAGTGGACCACCGTCGTCGCCGGGATCGACGCCAACTTCGACATCGACGTGTGGCGCGACCAGTTCTACATCAAGACCAACGACGGCGCGCCGCGCAACAAGGTGTACCGGGTCGACCCGGCGCGGCTCGAGCGCGCGGCGTGGGTCGAGATCGTCGCCGAGAGCGAGGCCACGCTCGAGTACGCCAGCATCGTCGGCGAGCACCTGGTGCTGACCTACCTGCGCAACGCCGCGAGCGAACTCGAGGTCCGCGACCTGACCGGCGCGCCGGTCCGCAAGCTCGCCGTGCCGCCGCTCGGCACGGTCGGCCCCGCGTCGGGCCTGGCCGACGAGGACATCGCGTACATCAGCTACACGTCGTTCACCGAGCCGACGATCATCTATCAGATGACGATCTCGACCGGCGAGACCCGCGAGTGGGCGCGGATCAGCCTGCCGGTCGACACCACGCAGCTGACCGGCGAGCAGGTGTTCTATCCGTCGAAGGACGGCACCCAGGTCTCGATGTTCCTGCTGTATCGCAAGGGCACCGAGCGCAACGGCAAGAACCCGACGATCCTGTACGGCTACGGCGGGTTCGGGCTCAGCATGACGCCGTCGTTCGCCAGCTCGCGCGTGGTGTGGCTCGAGCGCGGCGGCATGTACGCGATCCCCAACCTGCGCGGCGGCGGCGAGTACGGCGAGGACTGGCACCGGGACGGCATGCTCGACAAGAAGCAGAACTCGTTCGACGACTTCATCGCCGCGGCCGAGTACCTGATCGCCGAGCGCTGGACGTCGCCGGCGCACCTCGCGATCAGCGGCGGCTCCAACGGCGGCCTCCTGGTCGGCGCGGTCGCCACCCAGCGCCCCGAGCTGGTCAAGGCCGTGGTCTGCGCCGTGCCGCTCCTCGACATGCTGCGCTACCACCTGTACGGCTCGGGCAAGACCTGGGTCCCCGAGTACGGCGACCCCGACGACGCCGCCGACTTCCCGAGCCTGCACGCCTACTCGCCCTACCGTGTCGCGATCGACGCCGGCCCGCGCGCCTACCCGGCGGTGCTGTTCGACTCCGCCGACCACGACGATCGCGTCGATCCGCTCCATGCCCGCAAGCTCGCCGCCGCCCTGCAAGCCTTGCAGACCGCCGCCCTGCCGATCC
>DASWOO010000659.1:0-4551 GCA_036404335.1 Kofleriaceae bacterium | reverse complement strand
CGCGGCTACAGCCCCGAGGCGATCCGCGCGTTCGCCGAGCTCGTCGGCGTGTCCAAGGCCAACTCGTGGGTCGACTTCGGCAAGCTCGAGTACTGCCTGCGCAGCGATCTCAACCAGCAGGCGCCGCGCGTGCTCGGCGTGCTGCGGCCGATCGAGGTCGAGCTGGTCGGGCTCCCCGCCGGCGTCCCGCTCGACGACGCGCCGTACTTCCCGGCCGACGTCGGCAAGCCGGGCGCACGGCCGCTGGCGATCAGCGACCGGATCTACATCGACCGCGACGACTGGCGCGACGAGCCGCCGGGCGATTATCAGCGGCTCGCGCCGGGCCGCACGGTCCGGCTACGCTACGGTTACTGCATCACCGCGAGCGACGTCGTCGCGCGCGACGCCGCGGGCGAGGTCACCAGGCTGCGCGCGACCGTGCACCCCGAGACCGGCGGCGGGAAGAACTTCGCCGATGGCCGTAAGGTCTCGGTGATCCACTGGGTCGACGCCGCGACGGCGATCGACGCCGAGGTCCGGCTGTACGGTCACCTGTTTAAGGCGAACAACCCCGAGGAGGGCGGCCAGGACTTCCTGACCCAGCTCGACCCGGGCTCGCTCGAGGTGATCGAGGGCGCCAAGCTCGAGGCCAGCCTGGCCGGCGCCGAGGTCCTGTCGCGCTGGCAGCTCGAGCGCGTCGGGTTCTTCGCGGTCGATCAGGATTCGAAGCCGGGCGCGCTGGTCCTGAACCGGATCGTGACCTTGCGCGACGCGCGCGAGAAGAAGCCCGAGGTCGCGGCCGAGGCGCCGGTCGAGAAGCAGGCGAACGCCAAGGCCAAGACCCGGCCCAAGAGCAAGTCGCCGCAGGAGTATCGCGCCGAGGCGCGCGTGCGCGACCCCGAGCTCGCCGCCGCGCATGACAAGGCCGCGGCGCTGGTCAGCGCCGAAGCCGCAGATCTGCTGACCGGCGACGTGACGACCGCGCGGCTGTTCCTCGCGGTCACCGAGCGCAGCAAGCCCGAGACGGCCGCCAAGTGGATGGTCAACGAGCTGCCGCGCGCGCTGGCCGAGCCGGGCGCCCGGCCGCTCGATCAGCTGGCCGCCGGCGAGCTCGGCGCGCTGCTCGCCGCGATCGACGCCGGTGAGGTCACGACCAGCGCGGGCAAGACGCTGTTGACCGCGCTGATCAAGACCGGCGAGCCGTTCGCCGCGCTCAAGGCCGCCGCGGCCGCCGCGCCGGCGGTCGACCTCGGCCCCGCCGTCGACGCGGTGCTCGCCGCAAATGCCGACAAGGCCTCGCAATACAAGGCGGGCAAGACCGGCCTGCTCGGGTTCCTGGTCGGCCAGGTCATGAAGGCGGCGCCGGGCGCCGACGCCGCCGCGGTCAACCAGCTGCTGCGCGACCGCCTGGCCTAGGGGTGGACACTCGCCACCCATGTGGGGTCAGGTATCCCAGTTGTACGTTTACATACAGTCGATCGATAGTGCTGTCATGAGCCTGGTACGCATCGTCTTCCCACTCGCGCTGCTCGGCGCCTGCGGTGCGCAGATCGCGGACGGCGCCGCGAGCAGCGGCGCGATCGGCAGCGGCGATGACGACGGCGGACCGGTCGTCGACGCACCGGGCGGAGGTAGCGGCTCGAGCGCGCCCGACGCGCCGCCGATGGCCACGGCCTGCAACCAGCGCACGCTCTACCTCAACTTTGAAGGCCAGGCGCTGCAGCGTGCGCTGGTCAGCGACGCGACCAAGAACCAGGCGAGCTGGATGCAGAGCGACACGGCCACCGCGCCGAAGTTCCTCCAGGGCAACGCCACCCGCGCCACCACGATCAAGACGATCGTCGACGGCGTGCGCGCGCAGCTGTCGACGTTCCCGGTCACCGTCGTGACCGATCGCCCGGCGAGCGGCGACTACGTCATGATCGTGCTCGGCGGTCAGCGCCGCGACGTCAGCTCGGCGTACGGCGCCGCGGTCAACACGCTCGACTGCGGCGACCTGGTCAAGGACGACCTCGCCTGGATCTCCGACGGCGCGCTGCCCGAGCAGCACGTCATCAACCTCGTGCTCGGCGCGACCGGCTTCGGCCTCGGCCTGACCGGCACCAGTGACCCCGCCGACTGCATGTGCGGCTGGGCCAACGACTGCCAGTCCAACGACGGCGTCGCCTGCAAGCTCGGCTCGCCGATCGCCCGCGACCCCGACGCCACGCAGAAGTGCAGCGCCGCCGGCGCGACCCAGGACGAGAAGCTCGCCGTCCACGACGCATTCTGCGGCAAGTAGCGCCCTCGGCCGCAGCGTGCCGTGGGACCCGCCGCACCAGACCACGCGCGTCCGGTTCCGTAGATCTCACGAGTTACGCGTGGCAGGGCTCTTGCTCCATCGCCGACGAACATGAGCCGCCTGATCCCGATCTGCCTCGGTCTCGTCGCCGCCTGCGGCTCCGTCACGCACAGCGGAAGCGATGATCAGGGCGGGACGCAGCAGGACCCGGTGCCGTTCAAGACCGGCCCCTACGCGCTCGTCAACCACGTCGATTTCACGGTCGAGGCCATCCTGCCCGCGCAGGCCGAGCTGGTCGTCGCGACCCTGCGCGCGATCTCCACCAACCCCGCGCACGCGATCGTCACCATCGCCGGCGACGCCGGCGTCCCCGCCGTCGGCACGCTGTACGGCGCGCTGCCCAGCGTGGTCACCGACAAGCTCGAGGGCTGGATCAACGACGAGATCGCCAAGGTCAAGGTCGGCGGCAAGCCGGTCACCGACTACGCCGGCGAGGTCGCCGGGCTCGCCGACCTCGCGCTCAGCCACTTCGCGGTCGACAGCAAGCTCACCATCCACGGTGGCACCGCGAGCCACCAGATCACCGGGCTCGACCTCACGCCGGCCGGCATCGCGGTCACCGTCCCGATCGGCGGGCTCGCGGGCGACCTGCTCACCCAGGAGCCCACGTTCACCCTCGCCAACGGCGGCGCGCTCACGTTCGGCGATCAGCACTTCGGGCTCAACTACGGCGAGTACGCGTGGCAAGGCCTCAACGCCGCCTCGCGATCGCTGGTCGGCGACGACATCCGCGGCGCGCTCGGCAAGGCGATCAACTGCCCTGTCGTCGCCCACAACGTCGCCGCCAAGTGCGTGGTCTCCGTGTGCGTCGGCCACGAAGCCGAGCTCACCGACATCTGCACCGGCGGCCTCGACGCCGCCGTCGACCTCCTCCACAGCCGCCTGGCCGCGTTCCGCCTCGACGTCTTCCACCTCGCGTCCGGCGCCGCCATCCTCGTCGACGTCGACGGTGACGGCCTCGGCGACCAGATCACCGGCGGCACCTGGGACGCCGAGCTGAACCTCGGCCAGGGCCTGCGCCACACCCCCGCCACCTTCGACGGCGGCCGGTAGACGTGGTCTGCTCGGCGCTGGATGACCGCCTCCCCTACCCTCGCCGAGTGGCTCGCTGAGCGGCCGTTCGCGCTCGCGATGTCGAGCGGGTTCTTCGCGTTCTTCGCCCACACCGGCATGCTCTCGGCGCTGCTCGACCGCGGGCTCGCGCCGCGCCTGGTGTCCGGATCGAGCGCGGGTGCGCTGGTCGGCGGCGCCTGGGCCGCCGGGCTGGCCCCCGACGCGCTCGCCGCGCGGCTCGAGACCCTCGAGCGCGGCGACTTCTGGGACCCGGCGCTCGGCGCGGGCCTGCTCGCCGGCGAGCGGTTCGATCGTCTGCTCCGCGCGCTGCTCCCGGTGACGCGGATGCGCGACTGCGCCGTGCCGGTGAGGATCAGCGTGTTCGACATCCTGCGGCGGCGCACGGTCGTGCTCGACGACGCCGAGCTGCCGCGCGCGATCCGCGCGTCCTGCGCGGTGCCCGGCCTGTTCCACCCCGTGTGGATCGAGCGACGGCCATACTGGGACGGCGGCATACTCGATCGCCCGGGCCTCGCGGGCGTCATCGAGGCCGATCGCGTGTTGTTTCACCACATCAGCGCGCGCTCGCCATGGCGGGCCCCGGGCGCGGCCAGCCTGGCGATCCCGCGGCGCGCGGGCATGACCACGCTCGTGATCGACGACCTGCCGCGCTCGGGCCCGTTCCGGCTCGACGCCGGCCGCCTCGCGCTCGCGCTCGCGCGCGAGGCCACGCGGCGCGCGCTCGAGACGCCGGTGACCGACAGCGTCGTTCGCCTGTCCGCCGCCTAGGAAGCGGTTCGCTTGGCCGGCTTCGTTCGCTTGGCCGGCTTCCCGCGGCGCGGCCGCGGCGCGACCAGCTTCGCGAGCGATGCCGCCGGCGCGACCGTGCGCCAGCCGTCGACGAGCGCGGCGCGAACGTCGCTGGCCCTGGCCTCGCGCAACGCGATCAGCACCGCGGGGTAGCCGTGGAAGTGGGGGATCGTGAAGAAGCCGCGCGGTGCGATCGCGAGCAGCGCGTCCTTGGCGTCGAGGCCGTCGACCACCACCGCGAGGATGTCGCCCGCCGGCACCGCCTCGTCGCCGAACCGCTTCACATCGGCCTTGCTGAACGGCCGCTGCCACGCGAAGCCCTTGTCCCGCACCATCCAGGTCCGGTTGCGCCATTTCGTTCCCAC
>DASWOO010000658.1:0-3266 GCA_036404335.1 Kofleriaceae bacterium | reverse complement strand
CGATCCGCGCGTCGACCCAGCGCGAGATCGTCGCGATGCTGCAGGCCGGCGGCGGCGTGATGGCCGCGCTCGAGGCGCTGCTCCGGCTGCGCCAGGCCGCGTGCCACTCGGCGCTGTTGCCGATGGGGCTGCGCGGCGGGGTGGCGCCGCAGAGCTCGTCCAAGCTCGAGCGCCTGCTCGAGGCGCTGGGCGACGCGGTCGCCGATGGCCACCGCGCGCTGGTGTTCTCGCAGTGGACCTCGCTGCTCGATCTGATCGAGCCGCACCTGACCGCGGCCGGGATCCGCTACAACCGGCTCGACGGCACGACCACCGATCGCGCCGGCGTGGTCGCGACGTTCCAGGCCGAGGACGGCCCGTCGGTGATGCTGCTGTCGCTCAAGGCGGGCGGCACCGGCCTCAACCTGACCGCCGCCGACCACGTGTTCCTGATCGACCCGTGGTGGAACCCGGCCGTCGAGGACCAGGCGGCCGACCGCGCCCACCGCATCGGCCAGGACAAGTCGGTCATGGTCTACCGGATGGTCGCGCGCGACACCGTCGAGGAGCGGATCCTCGAGCTGCAGGATCGCAAGCGCGCCCTGGCCGACGCCGCGCTGGCCGACGCCGGCGGCGCCGCGGCGATCACCCGCGACGATCTGCTCGCCCTGCTCGCCTGAGGCTCGGGGAGGCTGGTGGAGGCTCGGGGGTCGGCGGTCAGGTCAGCGGCGCGAGCCGCAGGATCTTGCCGTGGACATCCCCGCTGTCCGGATCGACCGCCGGGTCGATGAACAGCCGGGTGACCGCGGTGTTGCGCAGGCCGGCGAGCACCTCGTCGGCCAGGAGCGCGCCGGCGTCGACGCCGATCGCGAACAGCTGCTCGTCGGTGCCCATCGCCGCGGCGAACGCCTCGGCCGCCTGGCCGGTCGAGAACAGGAAGCCGTAGGGCCGGCGGCACCACATGTCCTGGCTGTTCGAGGTCAGGTACCAGATCCGGGGCGGCAGCAGATCGACCAGGCCGCGCAGCGTCAGGTCGCCGGTCGGGTCGGGATCGGAGGGATCGTCGGGCATCGCCCGGCGTTGTAGCGCGGCTGGCGGGAAAAAACTGGTCCCGGCCGGGCCCGCCGCCGAGGATCGCGCCGCCGATGCCGACGTCCACGCCGCCCCCGCCGACGATGAGCGCCCGCGACCTGCCCCGCCGCGCGCGGCGGACCGAGCAGCACGGCTCGACGTTCTACGTGATCGGCGACAGCCGCGCCCACTTCTTCCGCGACATCTACCACTTCTACTTGAAGATGCCGTGGTCGCTCGCGCTGACCCTGTTCACCGCGAGCTTCTTCGCGATCAACCTGCTGTTCGCGCTGGCGTACTACCTGGTCGGCGGGGTCGGCGGCGCCGACGGCACGTTCTTCGACGCGCTGTCGTTCAGCGTCCAGACCTTCGGCACGATCGGCTACGGCAAGCTGTACCCCGACGGTGTCGGCGCCGAGTGGCTGATGATGGCCGAGGCGATCTCGAGCACGGTGATCACCGCGCTGGCCACCGGCCTCATCTTCAGCAAGTTCGCGCGGCCGACCACCCGGGTTCGGTTCTCCCGCTGCGCGGTGATCACCGATCACGACGGTCAGCGCACGTTGATCTTCCGCGTGGGCAACCGCCGGAGCAACGTCATCGTCGAAGCGACCATCCACGTCGTGGCGGTGTTCACCACGACGACCGCCGAGGGCAAGGTCTTCTACAAGGCGGTCGACCTGCCGATGGTCCGCGACCGCCAGGTCGGGATGACCCGCGGCTGGACCCTGATGCACGAGATCACCCCGGAGAGCCCGCTGCACGACATGACCACCGACAAGCTGCGCGACCTCGAGCTCGAGCTGTACATCGCGCTGACCGGCATCGACGATGTCTCGGTCCAGACGGTGCACGCGACGCACCGGTACAACGACGGAGATATCCGGATCGACCACCACCTGGCCGATACGCTGATCCCGCTCGAAACCGGCGAGTTCGTGGTCGATCTGACCCGGTTCGATGAAGTGGTCCCCGACGGCGTTGCCGAGCGTCCGATGACCGGGCGAGCGTGATAGCGTGCGCGGCATGAAGCGCTTCGCGTGTGTGCTGTTGACCGCGGCGATCTGCCTCTCCGGCTGCGGCGGCGGGAGCTCCGGCGGCCCGGGCCCGGCCCCGGTCAAGCCCGAGGCGACCGGATCTGGCTCGGCTGCGACCGAGGCCGAGACCGGCGTGTCGCCCGTGGTCTCGACCGACATCCTGAACCGCGAGCCGATCTCGAACACCTCGCAGGTCAAGCACATCCTGATCAGCTGGAAGGACCTCGAGTCCTCGTTCGGCGGCCACATCGACGAGCGCGCCGCCAAGCGCACCAAGGCCGACGCCGAGGCGCTGGTCAAGCAGCTGGTCCAGCAGCTCAAGAGCGGCGCCGACTTCGACGCGCTCATGAAGACCAACTCCGAGGACGGCGGCAGCGCCGCGAGCGGCCACGTGTTCACCGTCACGCCCGATGCCCAGCTCGTGATCGAGTTCCGCCAGCTCTCGCTCCGCCTCAACGTCGGCGAGGTCGGCGTCGTCCAGAGCGACTACGGGTTCCACATCATCAAGCGCTTCGGCTAGTGGTCGCGGGCCTTCTCGCAGGCCAGCCAGATCGATAGCTGGGCGCGCTCGTCGTCGGTCGGCTGCGGGCAGGCGCGGTCGAGCGGGCCGCCGGGCGTGGTCGGGCACTTGCTGGGCGGCATGTCGCTGTTGCTGGCCGCGGGGCCGGCGCCGGCGTACTCGTCGACGTGGTCGATCGTCTCGAGCACGCCCGACAGCATGTCGTAGTCGTGGTAGAGCGGCGCGCCGTTGCGCTGCGCGTGCTTGAGCGTGCTGTCGTGGCAGTCGGTGCAGTAGGTCGTCATGAAGTGACTGCCGAAGCTGTCCCAGGTCAACGACATCGGATCGGGGCTCGGACATTCGGCGCCGGTCGGCGTCGGCGTGGACGAGCTCGAGCAACCGAGGGTCGCCGCGATGAAGCTGAACAACAGAGCGAGACGCATACCAACTGCCTCCTAGAAGCGTAGCGCGGTCTCGAGGACCCCGCGGACAGAAAACGGATCGCCGGCGAGCCCGGCCTGTAACTCGAACCCGGTCGAGACCCGGCGCGTCCCCCAGCCGACCCGGCCGCCGCCGATCACCCGGTTGACGCCCGTGCCGATCGGCACGCCACCGAGCAGATGTCCACCGACATGGACCCGCGCGCCGACCTCGACGTCGGCGCCGGCGCTCCACGCGAC
>DASWOO010000657.1:0-1773 GCA_036404335.1 Kofleriaceae bacterium | reverse complement strand
TCGAAGATGTCGAGGAAGTCGGCGTCGGCCTGCTTCCGCGCGTAGTACTTGCCGTCGAAGAAGTAGGTCTCGGTCGAGCCCGTCGGCTCGGCCTTGTGCAGGTTGTCGAGCGGCAGGTTGAAGCGCTTGGCGAGCTTCTTGATCGTGGTGTGGCCGGTGTCGATCAGCTCGCCGCACCACTCGCTGACCTGGCCGGCCGCGAAGTAATTGGTGTTGGAGAACATGCGGCCGCCGAACCGGGTGTTGGCCTCGTACACCGTCGAGTCATAGCCCTTGTCGCGCAGCTGCAGCGCGCACGACAGGCCGGCGATGCCGCCGCCGATGATCGCGACCGTCGGCTGGCTCGCCGACTTGCTGGCGCGGGCGCGACCCGGCAGCGCGAGCGCGGTGGCGCCGACCGCGGCGCCGGCGAGGAAGCCGCGGCGCGACAGCTTGCGCTCGGCGCGGATCTCGCGGATCTCGTCGACGGGGATGCCGGAGGCCTTCGACGCGCTGGTGTCGCGGGCCAGCTGGCGGAGAGAACGAAGCAGAGAGGTACGCGCCATGGGGTGGTGCAGCATCACACGCCCGGCGCGACCCGGCTATTCCATAATTGATAATCTTCGTTCAGCGAGCCAATCGAGGATCGCGAGCGCTTTCTTACGGTCGAGTGCGCGATTCTCGCCGTCGTGATCGCCGCCACGGACTAGATCCCATTCAATATCTGCATCACAGTGGATTAACCAACTACGAAGTCCCTTCATCAGATAATGTAAAGGGTTGCGGTCACCGACTAGGAAGTAGACGGGCGGCGCGGGCACCGGGCATTTCTCGTCGGACGGCGCCATGCCGCCGCCGTGGATCACCAGCGCGGCGAACACGCTGTTCCACTCCGCGCCATGAATGCCGATGTAGGTGGCACCGCCGGACCATCCTACAAGGTAGATCCTGCGACTATCAATATCGGTATTTTTTGCAATCTCGCTGACGCGTTCGACTAGCCAGCTGGGGCTCCCGTTCCATTGCCACCAGCTATCGCGACAACCCTGCTCGGTTGGACACTGTAGTGAAAGCAGCGCCCAGCTGCGCTGCCGCACCGCGCTACGCCACCTGGCCGCCGCCGCGGCCGCGGTCTCGCGATCCCCGTGCAACACGACCAGCAGTGGAACTTTCCGACCGCTCGCCGACTGACCGGCGGTTACCGACTTGGCGGTCGGCCGTGCCGCGACCGACTGACCGACAGTCGTTGCAGACTTCGTATCGGGCTTCGCATCCGGTAGCTCGAGGGTGCAGCCCTTGCACGGCTTCGTGACATCGGCGCGCGCGACCGACGGCACCATCCCCCAAGCGAGCAGCGCGATCGATGCACTCCGCATCGCTCGCGCCACCCTCGCTCCGACGATCCGCACCCCTCGAGCATGATGCGAGACCCATCCAGATCAAGCTTCGAACTGCCGCGCCGGGGCGGGTGTTGCAATCTCGCCCAGCGTGCGGCCTTGCGTGCCATCGCGGCCACGCTGCTCGCGAGCTGCAGCAATCCGAGCTCGCTGCCGGCCCCCCTCCCGGCGCCGACCGCACCTCCGGCGGCCGCCGCGCCCCGGCCGGCCGCCGCGCCCCGGCCGGCCGCCACGACCAAGACCGCCGAGACCGCCGCCGGCTGCGACCCCGCGATCATCGTCGAGGACGGCCGGGAGCGCGGCAGCGTGTGCTCGGCCGACGCCGCGTCACGCCACCTGACCGTCGTCGATCTGCGCGACGCCTGGACCCCGAGCCTGTTCGCGGCCGGCCCGGACG
>DASWOO010000656.1:0-5656 GCA_036404335.1 Kofleriaceae bacterium | reverse complement strand
GCCGCGGCTTGTCGGCGACGGCGACGGGCTTCTTCGGCTCGGCGTGCACGTCGGGCCGGGGCTTGACCGGCTCGGGCGGCCTGGGCGCAGCTGCCGGACGCGCCACGGCCACCGCCGGCGCGGGCGCAGGCGGTGCCGCGGCCGGCGCCGGGCTCGGCGCTTCGCCCGCGACCGCCGGGGCCGGCGTGCTGGGCGCGGACGGCAGCGCCGGGGCGGACTTGTCGGCCGCGGGCGGCGCCGGCGCCGGTGCCGCGGTCGCGACGTCGGGAGTCGGCGCGGCGGCCGAGCCGGCGCCCGAAGCGGTCGACGCCGGCGACGCCGCGGCGCTGGCCGAGCCGGTGCCCGGATCGGACGACGGCGTGGTGGGCGGCGGCGGCGCCGGCGCTGTGGCGACCGGGGCCGGGGCCGGCGCGACCGGCTTGTCGCCGCCGCTGAACGCGAGCGCGGCGACGGCGATCAGCACGACGACGCCCAGCGCGCCGGCGATCGCGAGGATCAGGCGCCTGCGGCCGGCGCGCGAGGTGTGCTGGTAGTCGTCGGGCTCGTCGACGACCTGGACCGGACCTGTGCCCCAGCCCCAGCCGGCGAGCACGTCGCGGCTGCCGGAGGCGCGGTCGGTCGGGATCGCGTCGCCGACGCCGGCGGTGGTCTCGCGCGGCCGCGGCGGCGCGAGGATCTCGACGGGGGCGGAGTGGCGCTCGTCCTCGAACTCGCGATCCGGCGGCGCCGGCATCGCGAGCTGGGGCGTGCCGACGGTCTCGGCGCTCGCGAGCGACGGCTCGGTCGGCTCGGCGAGCGCGGGCATGCCGAGCAGCGTCGGCGTGTGCACCGGCGCCGGGATCGAGGCCGCCGGCAGGTTCGACAGGTTCGCCAGCGAGAACGGGTTCGCCGGCGGCGCCGGCGGCACGACCGGCAGCGGCGACACGCCGAGCATCGTCGAGGTCGCCGACAGCCCGCTGCCCACGGCGTTCGAGCCGAGGAACGCGGTCGCCGCGAGCGGCTTGGCCGCCGGCTTCGGCGCGTCGAGCGGCACGACCTCCTCGACCGGCTTGGGGATATGGAGCGGCCTGGCCGCCTCGGCCGCCGGCGCCGCCTCGGCCGCGGCCGCCGGCGCCGCCTCGGCTGGATCGATCAGCGTATCGTTGACCGAGCCCAGGAGCTCCGTCTTCGCCGCCGGCTTGCGCAGCGCCGCGGCCTCGACGATCGGCGGCGGCAACGTCCCCGTCGACTTCCGCGGCTCGGCCGGCTCGGCCGGCAGCACCAGCGCCGCCGGCAGCTGCGCGGTCTTGCTCGGCAACGGCGGCCGCGGCGCGTGCGGCACCGGCGCGCTCACCGCCGGCGCCGCCGCGGCGAGCAGCTTGCCGACATAGCCGGCGATCTGCTCGTTCGACTCGGGGTACCCGGCGTCGTCCAGCACCGCCTCGAGCTCGGCCGCCATGACCTTGGCGCTCGGATACCGCTCGGCCGGATCGCGCGCCAGCGCCTTCTTGCAGATCGCGTCGAGCTCGGCCGGCACGTTGGCGTTGTGCTCGCTCGGCGGCCGGAGCTCGTCGCGCATCACCGCGAGCTTGATCGCGTCGTCGGTCGCGCCCTCGAACAGCCGCTCGTGCGCGAGCGCCTCCCACAGCAGCGCGCCGAGCGCGAAGACATCGGTCCGCCGATCGCCCGCCCCGCCCCGCAGCCGCTCCGGCGCCGCGTAGCGCGGCGACGGCACGCCGCTGCCGAGCACGACCTCGCCGTCCGCCGACAGCCGCACCGCCGCCGGGGTGATCGACCCGAGCGGCTGGCCGCCCTTCTGCGCGGCGTGGACCGCGAGCGCGAGCTGGCCGATCACCCGCGCGCAGCTCAGCTCGTCGAGCCGGCGCGCCGACTCGATCACGGTCTGCAGCGTCACCCCGTCGCCCTGCACAGGATCAGGCTTGCTCGAGGCGTCGGTCGTTGGCACGCGGGTATCCTAACGTAGGATTCGCCAGTTGGATCGCCGCGGCATTTCTTTGCCGTGACCGCCTCGACATCCCCTGGCATCTGTGCAGCTCGCGTACATTCATTTGCCACCCGGGTGGCAACGGATCACGGGTGCAGTAGCATCCCACCACCGTGGCAGACCTCGAGCTGAGACGCATTCTTCAGCTCGTCAGCGCGCGCGCGCTCAACACGTTCGGCCGCGCCGTGCTCACCACCAGCGTGCAGTGGGAGCTCTACGCCCGCACCCACAGCAAGCTGGTGCTCTCCGCGGTCGGCTTCGCCCAGGTGATCCCGGTGATCGCGCTGTTCGTGCCCGCCGGGACGATCGTCGACCGCGTCGATCGCCGGCTGCTCGCCACGCTGTCGGCGCTGGTCACCGGCTCGGTCGGCCTGGGCCTCGCGCTCGCCAGCGCGCTGCACGCCCCGATCGTGCTGTACTTCGCGCTGCTGGCGATCCAGGGCTGCGCGACGGTGATCCAGTCGCCCGCCGTGTCGTCGCTGGTCCCGCTGATCATCGCGCGCGACCAGCTGACCCGCGCGAACCGGATCAGCTCGACCGCGCAGGAGCTGGCGATGATCATCGGCCCGGCGGTTGGCGGCATCGCGCTCAAGTTCGTGTCGACCGCGTGGATCTACGGCGCGCTCGCCGCGATCGGCCTGACCGCCGGCGGCCTGTTCGGCGCCCTGCCCAAGCCGCGCGCGGTCGAGCCGGCGCCCAACACCCGCAAGGACTGGCGGGTCGGCCTGCGCTTCATTTTCAAGTCGCCGCTGCTCCTGCCCGCGCTGACCCTCGACATGTTCGCCGTGCTGTTCGCCGGCGTCACGTCGCTCCTGCCGGTGGTCGCGTCCGACATCCTGCACGTCGACGCGCTGGGCTACGGCATGCTGCGCGCCGCGCAGTCGGCGGGCGCGGTGCTCATGGCGATCATCGGCGGCCGGCTGCCGGCGTGGAAGCGCCCGGGCCGCGTCCTGCTGATCGTCGTCGCGCTGTTCGGCGCCGCGACCATCGGCTTCGGGCTGTCGACCTCGTTCCCGCTGTCGCTCGCGCTGCTGGTCGTGTGCGGCGCGCTCGACAACATCTCGGTCGTGATCCGGCTGACCACCGAGCAGCTGGTCGTGCCCGACTGGATCCGCGGCCGGGTCAGCGCCGTGCACTACGTGTTCATCGGCATGTCCAACGAGCTCGGCGGCGCCGAGTCCGGCCTGGCCGCCGACCTGTTCGGCACCGTGCCCGCGATCGTCGGCGGCGGCGCGGTCGCGGTGATCGTCGTCGGCCTGGTCGCGCTCAAGTGGCGCGAGCTGGCCAGGATGCCGCCGCTCGCCGAGCTCAGACCCGCCGGGCACTAGTGGATCCGCGGCGTCGGCGTGCGGTGGGCCATGATCTCGGCCTCGCGCGCCGCCAGCTCGCTCGCCCTGTCCCGCCAGGCCGCGGGCGCGGCGTCGCGGGCCAGCGCGAGGAACGTGTCGCGGTGGCGGACCTCGGCGTCGGCCAGGCTCGCGTACAGCTCGCGCGACTTCGGGTCGTCGAGCGCGCCGGCGAGCAGGCCCAGGCGCTCGGCCGAGCGGCCCTCGATGATCGCGAACACCAGCAGCCGATCGAGCAGCCGCTCGGGCTCGCGGTTGCGGATCAGCGTGCGCAGCGCGGCGGCGTAGTCGTCGCCGTGGTCGTAGCTTGCGGGCTGGCCGCGCCGCGCCATCAGGCTCGCGACCTGCACGACGTGGCGGGTCTCGTCGTGGGCGAGCCGCGCCATCGCGGTCACCAGATCGGTGTGCGCGGGATAGCTGCGGATCAGCGACAGCGCCGACTGCGCCGCCTTCCGCTCGCAGTGCAAATGATCGGCGTGCACGCTGTCGAGATCGTGGAGCGCGACCTGGAGCCACGCGGGGTCGCTCGCGATCAGCGGCAGGGCATCGCCGAGCTTGGGGACGTCGTCCATGGCGGAACGATGTTACAGTCGGTCACCGACGTGAAGAAGGTCGAGCGGTTCACAACGCAATGTCTGGCAGGCCTCGAGCGCGCGCAGGCGCTGCGGTCGCAGATCGCTGGCGCCGATCGCGCCACCCGGAGTGTCGACGAGACATTGACGCGGTACAACGAGCTGTTGACCGCCGCGAGCGCGAGCAACGCCATGGCGGGCCTGATGTCCGAGGTCCACCCCGACGAGGCGATCCGCGACGCCGCCCGCGAATGCGAGCAGGCGTGCGCCAAGTTCTACTCGGAGCTGGCGCTCGACCGCGAGATGTACGACGCGATCGCCGCGGTCGATGTCTCGGGCCACGGCGCCGATACCCAGCGGTTCCACGCCCACACCCTGCGCGACTACCGCCGGGCCGGCGTCGATCAGCCGGCCGAGGTCCGCGCCCGGCTCAAGCAGATCGACGAGGAGCTGACCCGGCTGGGCCAGAGCTTCTCCAAGACGATCTCCGAGGACGTCCGGTCGATCGAGGTCCGCGATCCGGCCCGGCTGACCGGCCTGCCCGAGGACTTCATCGCCGCGCACCCCGCCGGCGATGACGGGGCGATCCGGATCACGACCGACTACCCCGACTACAACCCGTTCATGACCTACGCGGACGACGACGAGCTGCGCCGCCAGCTCTACGTCGCGTTCCGCAGCCGCGGCGACCGCGACAACGAGGCGACGCTGCGCGACATCCTCGTGCTGCGCTCGGAGAAGGCCCGGCTGCTCGGCTACGCCAACTGGGCGGACTACGTCACCGCCGACAAGATGATCGGCAGCGGCGACCGCGCCGCCGAGTTCATCGACAAGGTGTGGAAGCTGGCCGCGCCGCGCGCCGAGCAGGACTACAAGGAGCTGCTGCGCCAGCTGCAGGCCGTCGTGCCCGACGCGACCGAGGTCTGCGACTGGCAGAAGACCTGGCTCGAGAACCAGGTCAAGAAGCAGCGCTACGAGGTCGACGCCAGCGCGGTCCGCCAGTACTTCCCGTACGACCGCGTGCTCGCCGGCCTGCTCGACATCACGTCGCAGATCTTCGACCTGCGCTACGTCGAGGTCGCCGACGCCAACCGCTGGCACCCGAGCGTGCTGGTCTACGACGTCGTGCGCGGCGACGGTGCCGCGCCGGAGCAGCTCGGCCGGATCTACCTCGACATGCACCCGCGCGAGGGCAAGTACAAGCACGCCGCGCAGTTCCCGCTCAAGGACGGCGTGCGCGGCGTCCAGCTGCCCGAGGGCGTGCTGGTCTGCAACTTCCCGGCGCCCGAGGCCGCGACCGCGACCCGGCCGGGCGGCGCCGGGCTGATGGAGCACGACGACGTCGTCACGATGTTCCACGAGTTCGGCCACCTGATGCACCACGTGCTCGGCGGCCACCAGGCGTGGATCAGCCAGAGCGGCGTGGCGACCGAGTGGGACTTCGTCGAGGCGCCGTCGCAGATGTTCGAGGAGTGGGCGTGGAGCTACGACACGCTCGCCCGGTTCGCGCGCCACCACCGGACCGGCGAGGTCATCCCGCGCGAGCTGGTCGAGAACATGCGGCGCGCCGACAAGTTCGGGCTCGGCACGGCGACGGTCCAGCAGCTGTTCTACGCCTCGGTGTCGCTCGGGTTCCACCGCGCCGACGCCTCGACGCTCGACCAGCTGACCGAGCTGCAGCGGCTGCAGCAGCTGTACACCCCGTTCGCCTACGTGCCCGGCACGCGGTTCCACGCCTCGTTCGGCCACCTCGT
>DASWOO010000655.1:0-2797 GCA_036404335.1 Kofleriaceae bacterium | reverse complement strand
GCCGGAGCCCGAGGCGCGCCGGGCGGTCGAGAAGGATAGCTCCGCCCGCGACACCGGCGACGACGCCAACGACGCCAACCAGGGGCAGGGCGTCGCGACGGATCAGGTGCAGGCGCTCGCGCACCAGGCCGAGGCGAGCGGGCTGCGGGTCTCGGGCAGTGATGTCAGCGAGCCGCGCGCCGTGGTCACCGCGGCCGCGGCGCCGGCGGAGCTCACCGATCGGTCGGATCCCGACACCGACAAATCCGTGCGCAAGACCCGCTCGCTCGCGCTGCCCGGCGTGACCCTGCCGACCCAGCTCGCGGTCGGCACCGGCACGCGCGCGGCGATCGCCACCCCCGGGCTGCTCGGCGCGCCGGTGCCGCTGCGCTACATCCAGGCCACCGATCTGGCGTTCGACGATCTCACCGGCTTCATCCCGGCGCTGTTCGCCGACGCCGCCGACGCCTGGCGCGCGCGGCTCGCGAGCCCCGGCCCGCACGCGATCGACCCGGCCGCGGCCCGGCTGCTCACCGCGGCGCGCGCCGCGCTGCCCGCCGGCGTGTACCACTGGAACGGCAGCGAGCTCGCCGTCGACGCCGCGCATCACTTCGCGTGGCGCCGCACCACCGAGGCCGGCCTCGCCGAGACCGCGGTGTTCGACGGCGCGAGCTGGCGCCGGCGCTATCCCGAGCTCGGCCTCGAGGTCGCGCGGCCGGTCGCCGGCCACGACGCGCTCGCGCTCGGCCTGGGCTACTTCCCGCTGTGGATCGGCGAGCCGGCCGACTACGCCGCGGCCTACGACGTCGCGCTGCGCGGCGCGCACGAGGTCGTGCTGTCGCGCCGCGACCACGGCGTCGAGCTGGTCCTGGCGTTCGACGATCAGGCGCGGCTGGTGTCGGTCACCGGCGCCGGCGGCGAGGCGCTGGTCGAGGTGACCTGGACCGGCGGGCTGACGGTCAAGCTGGGCGGCGAGCCGATCGCCGCCGGGTACTCGCCGCAGCCGGTCGCCGACGCCGCGCAGTGGGCCTCCGGCGCCGACGCGCTGGTCACGATCGACCTGCCGCTGCGCCCGGTCGCGTACTGGGATGGCGAGCTCGCGGCGAGCCGCGGCGATCACGCGCACGCCGTCCGCCAGCGGATCGCGTCGCTGGTCGCGCTCGGCAACGCGGCCGCGGCGTGGCCGGCGTATCGCGAGCTGCAGCCGCTCGGCGCGCTCGGCGATCTGGTGCTGGCGAGCAGCGGCTTCGCGGTGACACCGTTGGCGCAGCTCGGCGCGCTCGCCGATGCGCCGGTCGGCCGCTACCTGCAGGCCGGCCGCGAGTTTCCCGCCCGGCAGATCAGCGCGCCGCCGGCGTCGCTCGCGCCGTCGTTCGTCCGCGGCCTGTGGCACCTGCGCGCCGCCGTCGCCGAGTCGGCGGCCAATCGGGGCAAGGCCGCGGTCGAGCAGGTCCTCGCGATCGGCGAGCGCGCGCCCGAGCTGCAGCTGATCGGCGCCAGCGTGGTCGCCGGCAACTGGGCGCTCGGCGCCGACGCCGCGCAGGTGTGGGACGGCGTCGCGACCGGCGCCTATCGCAACGTCGCGCGCGCCGCCGCGATCCGCGCGCTGTTCCAGCGCGGCCTGTCCGAGCAAGCGGCCACCCGGATCGCCGCGCTGATCGACGACCTCGATCTATCGGCGGCGCCGCCCCGGCTCGACGGCCTGGCCTACGCGGTCCTCGCCACGCGGCGCGGCGCCGCCGGCTGGCAGCTGGTGTGGTCGGCGTGGCGCGATCGCGTGCAGACCGCTGGTAGCTACGACCACATCATGGCGCTGATCGCCGCGACCTACACCGACGCGCAGCAGCTCGATCCGCTGCTCGATCCGCTGCTCGATCGCGCGGCCGTGCTGGCCGGCAACGACGCCGCGCGCCTGGTCGCCGTCGCGCGCGAGGCGACCCGGTTCGGGCGCGGCGCGTGGGCCGAGGCCCACCTGCGACCGCTCGCGAAGGCGCACCCGAGCCAGGCCCTCTACCAGCTGCTCGCGACGCTCGCGCTGAGCCAGAACCGGCACGCCGACGCGCTCGCCGATCTCGAGGCCGCGCAGGCCGCCGCCGGCGACGCGCCGGCCGGCCTCGCCCAGCTCCGCGCCGAGTACCGCCAGCTGATCGCGGTCGCCCACAAGGTCGCCGTCGATGCCACGGGGCCCGCGCGCCAGGCCGCGGTCGGCCGCGCGCTCGCATGGGGCGCGCGCTGGCGGGCGATCGACCCGGCGAACCCCGAGCTCGACCGCCACCTCGGCGAGCTGTGGCTCGCGGTCGGCGACCCTGCCGCGGCGTGGCGCCAGCTGTCGACCGTCATCGAGCGCGACCCGTGGTCCGGCGCCGGCTACGAGCTGGTCGCCGACACCCTCGAGCACCAGGGCAAGGTCGCCGACTCCCTCGAGTACTGGCAGCTCGCGATCGTCATCGATCAGACCGACCCGACGCCGCGCCTGCGCAAGGCCCAGGCCCTGATCGCCCTGGGCAAGCCCGCCGACGGCGACGCGCTGCTCCGCGAGATCGTCCACCGCACCTGGCACCCCAACTGGGAAGGCGTCGTCTACCAGGCCCGGGAGCTGCTGGCCGGCTCGCAGCGATAGCCCGCAAACCTTGCGCGCAGGCGGCCAATATTCCGCGCGTGGCGCAAAATCTGCGGCGTACCTCAGCTAACCATGCGAACCTGCATGGGCACGGATCTGGCTCGAGGCGATGACATGGCGCGACAAGGTCGGCTGCTGGTCGTGGATGACGAGGTCAACGCGCGCACCGCGCTGGCGGAGCTGCTGCGCGAGGAGGGC
>DASWOO010000654.1:0-12508 GCA_036404335.1 Kofleriaceae bacterium | reverse complement strand
GGTCGGCATCGCCGGCGCGTCGATCGCGATCGTGCTCGAGGGCCGCGGCGACGACGCCCGCGCGATCTGGGGCTGGTGGACCGCTCGTGCCGCCGGCGTCGTCCTGGCGTGGAGCTGGTGGACGTCGCGCAACCTGTTGCGCAAGCGGTCATGAGCCGCGCGGTTACTTCGCGAACGCCTGCAGGCGGTCGAGCGCGCCGTTGAACTTGTCCTGGTCACCGGGGAACGTGCCCGAGTCGGCGTTCTGCCAGATCGTCTGGTAGCTCCAGCTCGCCGGCAGCGTGCCGACGGAGGACGCGTAGCGCGCGACCCACAGCGGGTTGGCGGCGAACGCGGCGCTGTTGCCGGTGCACGACGACCACCAGCTGGTCGAGGTGTAGAACACCGGGTCGCGGCCGGTGCGCGCCTTCACGGTGTTGGCGATGTCGTGGATCCACGCGACCATCTGGCTCGCGGACAGGCCGTAGCAGGTCGCGCCGTACGGGTTGTACTCGAGGTCGATCGCGGGCGGCAGGGTCTTGCCGTCGGCCGACCAGCCACCGCCGTGATCGACGAGGTAGTTGCCCTGGGCGGCGCCGCTCGAGCGATCGGGCAGCGCGAAGTGGTACGCGCCGCGGATCAGGCCGGCGTTGTACGAGCCGTTGTACTGGCTCGAGAACGACGGGTTGGTGTAGGTCGTGCCCTCGGTCGCCTTGATGTAGGCGAACCGGGCGCCGTTGGCGTACGCGGTCCCCCACGCGACGCTGCCCTGGTAGTTGCTGACGTCCATGCCCGGGGTCTGGGTCGCCGCGGCGGGCGAGATCTGGTACGCGCTGTCCTCGACCCCCTCGTAGATCCGGATCTGCGAGCCGGCGACGTCATCCTCGGGGTGCGTCATGTCCGCGCGCTCGGCCGCCTGGCCAGCCTCGTCGGTGCCGCTGTCGCTGTCCATGCAGCCGATCAGCCCGGTGTTCGCACACAGAGCGGCCGCGAGCAGTAGCCCATTGCGATATGCCTTCATCAGATCTCCCTTATCAATGAGTCAGTGGCGTCGCGCACGGAACAACGAGTCCAGAACGCGTCCGCCGACGAGCGTCCAGGATCCATGCCAGTGATGTTTTGCCCCACGACGCAGATCGCGCAGCACGCCGCGAGTCGTCAGCAAGGATACGGCGGAGGCTGGACTCCCCACGATGGGTCATCGGGGTTGCGGGGTGCGCGACCTACCCCGCGGATCGCTGCACGGTGGCTTACGTCGGCGAGCGCGAGAGCACGAGCGCGATGACCACGGCCGCGGCGATCACGGCCGCGGCGAGCGCGACCGCGATCACCTTGGCGCGATCGAGCGGCGCCCGGCCGATCACGAGGTGGGCGCGCTGGCCGTGGACGATCGCGCGGTACAGCTGGCCGCGGTAGCGGTACGCCAGGATCCACGCCGGCAGCGCGATCCGCTCGGTGAGCTGGCGCTCGATCAGGCAGGCGACGTGGATGTTGCGGTGGCGCCGGCCCGGGATGTGGCGCTCGACCCGGAGCCGGGCCGCGGCGGTGATCCGCTCGGCGATGTACGCGCGCGCGGCCGAGCGCTGGGCATCGAACTGTTCGACCTGGGCGTCGGGCGCGGTGTCGTCGAGCGCCGCGGCCGGCATGGACTGCGACAGCTCGTAGGCCGGGATCAGCGCGCGGCACTCGACGTCGCGCAGGCCGCGCGACGCCGGCACGACGATGTCGTGGAACCCCAGCTCGATCTGGCCGGCGTGCGGCGCCCACGCCGACTGCCGGGCGCCCTCGTCGGAGTCCGCGGTCCACGCGACATCGGCGATCGCGTTGACCCGCCACGCGGCCCACGCCAGCGGCGTCAACGACTCGAGCGCGGCGTCGCGCGCCAGCTCGCGCGGCGCGAACCAGCCGCGGCCCGCCAGCCAGCCGCGCAGCGCCTCGCCCGCCTGCGCGCGGTCGACCGTGAACCGCACCCGGTGCTCGGCCTGCTCGATCGGATCGACCGGCTGCTCGATCACCATGGTGTGGCCGCAGAACCCGCAGCGCGGCGCGCGGGCCGCCGCGACGAAGCCGACCGCCGCGCCGCAGCCGTCGCAGCGCAGCACCGTCGGGCGCTCGGCCGCCGGCGCGCCGATCACCGGCGCGTTCACCGGCACCGGCAGCGCGCAGATCGCGCAGCGCAGATCACCGGCCTCGAGCACGGTCTCGCACCGGGTGCACGCGGTCATGCCGGCCTCTCGGCGCGCGCGATCAGCACGATCGCGACGATGATCGCCGCGACCAGCGCGACGGCCAGCCCGACCTTCCACCAGGTCAGCGGCGCGCGCCCCGCGATCGCCCCGGTCTGGCCGTTGATCACCACGCGCAGCGGCGGCCGGTCGCCGCGGTAGCGCACGGCAAGCACCCAGACCGGCACCAGCACCGGCTCGAGCGACTCCCAGGCCACCTCCGTCTGCCAGGTCAGATCGCTGTGGCTGTCGCCCGGCAGGAACCGGCGCAGCCGCACGCCGACGTCGTCGATCGCGTCGCGCCGGCACGCCCGGCGGCAGGCCTCCGCGTCGCGCGAGAACTCCTCGGCGATCCAGCTCGCGATCAGCGCCGGATGGTACCGGCGCAGGTGCAGGTAGTCGAACGGCTCGATCGCTGCGAGCTCGTGCTCGGCCAGGCCGATCGACGCGCTGGTCAGCACGTCGGTGACGTAGCCGACGTGCCTACCCTCGAGCGTCCGGTGCTCGGTGCGCGTCACGGTGCGCGTCCGGGTGACCGGCCGCCCGGCCTCGTCCTTGGCCTCGTAGTCCTCGGTCTCGGTGTAGTGCTCGCCGATCGCCGCATCGTACGTGGTGTGCGCGACCGCCGAGTACAGGTACGCCGGCACGTAGATCCCGCGCAGATCCTCGACGTGGGCGTGCTTGAGCCGGGCGTCGGCGAACCAGCCGCGGCTGCCGAGCCAGCGCGCGATCTGGCCGCGCGCGACCTCGGCATCGCCGGCGAACGCGACGACCAGGCCGGGCGTCGGCTGGTGCGCCGCCGGCGGGCGATCGACCACGTTGGGGCTGGCGCAGTACGGGCAGGTCTCGGTCTTGACGCCGGCGAACGCCAGGCCGGCGCCGCACTGGCAGCAGGTGAACGCCGCGCGGAACACGGCTACATCGTAGCCGATCGCCAGGTGATGGGCCGTCAGCTTGCAAGCCCCTGCGAGGCTGCGGTACATCGCGCCCGTCCCCGGGTACGTCGGGGTGCGCTCACCGATTGCCGTTTTTTGGACTCACCCCCCGGGAACACGCGACCATATTTCCGCGTTCAAACAACGAGGAAGAGGCAAGAACCAGATGCTGGCCGTGATTGGTAACGTGATCGCCGGGCTTGGAGTTTTCAGTCTGTTCACCGCGACATTGCGGCTTACAAAGCCCGGCCAGCGATCATAAGCTCGTGATGTGGTGAGCTCGGTCCTTCCGCGGGTCGCACGGGTCTCGGCCCTGTCGGAGCTGACGCTCGCCGATGTCGACGCGGTGCGGCTGCTGCTGCGCGGCGACTCGGTGATCGACTGGCACCGGCTCAACTTCACCGACCACGCCGACGTCGATCGGTTCCTCCGGCTCAACGAGCTCGATCCAGAGAGCGACGACGAGATGGTGCGCCTCGAGGATATCCGGGGCGACGCGGTCGACTACCTGTCGCGGGCGTTCGCGATGGCGATCCCCGACGAGGTCGCCGGCGACCTGCCCGCCCGAGATCTGTTCCTGGTCGCCTCCGGCCACGGCCCGCACCAGAAGTGGGCGTGCGTCGTGCTGAAGGTGATGCACATCATCCACCACATCAACGGCCGCGCCACGCTGCTGAAGATGTCGGTGTCCGACGAGATCATCTTCCGCGAGATCGAGCGCAAGGTGATGCAGGTCGTCGAGCAGCTGCGCGCCGCCGGCGCCCCGCTCGCCGAGTGGGAGTGGAGCCGCAAGCCGCGCGACTCGCAGATCACCAAGCTGATGGCCAAGCGCTCGACCATCGCCGCCAACATCTACGACAAGCTGCGGTTCCGGCTGATCGTGCCGACCCCGGACGATCTCATCCCGATCGTCGCGACCCTGACCCGCCAGCTGGTGCCATTCAACTACGTCGTGCCCGGCGAGTCGGTGAACCAGCTGATCGACCTGCGCCAGGTCGTGCAGACGGTCGGCGAGTCCGGCCCGCACAAGACCGGCGAGAACCCGTACAACGAGTTCTCCGGCCCCGAGTACCGGATCATCAACTTCGTCGCCGACCTGCCGCTGCGCGTCGACCGGCTGATCTCGAGCACCGAGATCCACCCGGACATGTCGCACGTCGTGTTCACGCTGACCGAGTTCCAGATCGCAGACAAGGCCACCGCGATCCGCAACGAGTCGGGCGCGTCGAGCCACGAGGCGTACAAGGCGCGGCAGAACGAGCGCGTCCGCATGCGCCTGTTCCGCGAAAAAGACGACCCGCTCGCGCCGGACTGAGCTACGCGCGCGGCAGCAGCTGGCGCAGGTGCCAGGCCTGGATGTGCAGCTTGCGCTCGGCGGCGCGGCGGTCGCGCGCGGTGGTGCGCACGACGTTGCCGGCCATCGCGATCAGCGTGACGTGGGCGAGCAGCAGCACGGCGGTCTCGAACCCGCGGTTGATGCCGTGGAGCATCGCGGACTGGATCTTGATGCTGTCGCCGTCGTACCACCAGGTCACCCGGAACGCGCCGAGCGCCTCGAGCGCGACCGGCGCGCAGGTCGCCAGCACGATCCACGCGAGGATGACCCACGGCCGGCGGGCGAGCCACGGGATCGACGACAGGCCAAGGCCGATGCCGCAGGTGAACACCGGGGTCAACAGGAACGGTCCGCCGAGCCGCGACGCGATCAGGGTCATGGCCAGGGTCGCCGCGAGCGCGACCCAGCCGAGCTGCTTGCCGCGCCGGTACGACAGCCACGAGATGCCCGACATCGCCGCCAGCGCGCCGAACAGCGCGAAGAACAGCGGCCAGCTGACGACGTTGACGAACGGCGCGACGCCGACGAACGGCACGATCGCCGCGAACGCGATCATCGAGGTCCGGGCCCGCACCCGGGTCGCCTCGCGGTCGGCGTCGGCCAGGCTCGCGATCAGATCGGGCGGCAGCGTCCGGGGCGGCTCGACGATCAGCGACGCGACCAGGTCGGCCGCCTCGATCGACGCGGGATCGAGCGCCAGGGCGCGGCCCGCGGCGTGGACCGCGGCGGCACGATCGCCGGACGCGAGCTCGGCGCGCGCCCGGTCGACCTGCGCCGAGGCCAGCTCGCGCCGGCGCTCGAGGTCGCGATCGCCGTCGAGGTAGTCCTGGACCCGCTGCGCCAGCGCGCGCGCCGTGGGCCGCGCGAGCGGATCCTCGGCCAGCGCCGCGACGCACGCCTAGTCGAGCTCGGGCGCGATCGACCGCTCGGGCCGCCGCGCCGACGGCGCCTCGCACGGCCGGGCGATCGCGCTCGCCGCCCCGGCCGCGCCGCGCGGGTGCAGCGGCTCGCCGGTCAGGATCTCGAACAGCACGCAGCCCAGCGCGTAGACGTCGATCGCCGGCGTGATCGAGTAGCCCAGCGCCTGCTCGGGCGGCATGTAGCCCGGCGTGCCCATCACCGCGCCGACCTGGGTCTCGCCCTCGGCGGCGGCGACGTCCTGGATCGACGGGCTGGCCGAGCCGTCGCCGACCACCATCGCCACGCCCCAGTCGAGCACGTAGACCTCGCCGAAGTCGCCGAGCATGATGTTGGTCGGTTTGATGTCGCGGTGGATCACGCCGTGCTCGTGCGCGAGCTCGATCGCCAGGCAGACCTCGGCGAAGGCGCGCAGCAGGCGCTGCAGCGGCGCGTCGAGCATCTCGTGCAGCGTCACGCCGGCCAGCCGCTTCATCGTGAAGTACGGCCGGCCCTCGGCGTCGCGGCCCAGCTCGTGGACCGGCACGATCGCCGGGTGCTGCAGCCGCGCCTGGATCTTGGCCTCGCGCACGAACCGGCGCTCGGCGTCGGGGTCGTCGTGGCGCATCCGCTTGATCGCGACCTCGCGGCCGATCCACTCGTCGTGCGCGAGCAGGACCTCGCCCATGCCACCGCGGCCGAGCAGCTCCCGGAGCTCGTAGTTCGAGTTCATGCGCGCCAGGGTAGCAGCGATCGACCTAGCCTCGCGACGTCACGCTCGGCACCACCTGGCGCAGGTGCCAGGCATGGAGCTCGAGCTGGCGCGCCGCGTCGCGCTGCCGCCGGGCCAGGCCGCGGGACAGCACGCCGACCACGCCGAGCAGCGTGATCAGGAGCAGCGCGAACGCGAGCTGGACCGGCGCCGACGAGAACCGGATCACCGACGAGCGGATCACCAGCTCGCCGGCCGGCGTGAACCAGTAGCTCTTGTCGACCCAGCCGGCCAGCTCGAGCCCCCACGGCACCACGACCGCGGCGCCGAACAGCGCGGCCATCACGCCGACCTTGCCGAGCCGCGGGTGCGCGGCGTAGGCGATCAGCGTGGTCGCGGCCAGGGTCGGCGCGATGATGAACGGCCCGACGATGTGGGCGACCAGGCCGATCAGCACCGCGTTGATCACGGCGTTGCCGTAGATCCGGACCAGCGAGATGTCGTCGCGCCGGCTGAGCATCACCAGCTGCGCGCTGCTGATCAGCGCGAGCGCGGCGAACGCGACGATGAACACCGGATCGCGCACGCCGGTCCACAGCAGGAGCGGCACGAAGCCGAGGTAGCCGAGCATCGCCAGCGCGGCGAGCCGGCCCTGGTGGCGCGCCGACTCGACGTCGATCTGCACCAGTCGGTGCTCGACCTCCGCGGGCGCGACCGCCGGCGGCTTGAGCATCAGGTGCGTGACCAGGTCGGCGGCCTCGCTCGCCGTCGGGTCGAGCGCGAGCGCGCGGCCGGCCGACTGCATCGCGATCCGGCGCTGGGCCTCGTCCTCGCCCTGGGCCAGCGCGGCGCGCGCCCGGGCGATGTGCTCGCGCGCCAGGGTCGCGCGCGCCGACAGGTCGCGATAGCCATCGAGGAACGCGATCACCGCGTCGCCCAGGCCGCGCGCCGAGCGGTAGCGGCCCTCGGCCTCGATCCGCGTCGCCTGCGCGCAGATCGCGTCGAGCTCGGGCGGCGCCTCGGGCCGCAGCCGCGACGGCCGGGCGTCGACCGGCGAGAACGCCTCGCCGACGCTGCGCGCGTGGGCATGCAGCGCGGCGCCGGCGACGATCTCGAACAGGATGCAGCCCAGCGCGTAGATGTCGGCGGGCGGGCCGGCGCGGTCGCCGGCGAGCTGCTCGGGCGCCATGTACGTCGGGGTGCCGAGCACCGTGCCGATCTGGGTCACGCCGCTGGCCAGGCGCAGGTCGGGCGTCGCCATCGGCACGACGGCGGTCGCGGCGTCGACGTCGATCTCGGCGGTGTCGTCGGCCTCGCTAGCGTCGGGGTCAGCGTCGCCGGACACGGCCCGCGCCACGCCCCAGTCGAGCACGTAGACCTCGCCGAAGTCGCCGAGCATGACGTTCGCGGGCTTGAGGTCGCGGTGGACGATGCCGCGGCTGTGCGCGAACTCGATCGCCAGGCATACGTCGGCGAACGCGCGGATCAGCCGCTGGCGGGCCGCGGCCTCGTCGAGCTCGTCGCCGTTGCGCAGCCGCGCGAGCAGCTCGAGCATGGTCGTGCCGGTCAGCCGCTTCATCACGAAGAACGGCCGGCCCTCGCGATCGGCCGCGAGGTCGTAGACCGGCACCACGGCCGGGTGCTCGAGCGTGCCCTGGACCCGCGCCTCGCGGACGAACCGGGCCAGCGCCTCCGCGCTCGGCTCGGCCGCGCGGATCCGCTTGATCGCGACCTCGCGGCCGATGTGATCGTCGGTCGCGAGCACGACCTCGCCCATCCCGCCCTCGCCGAGCAGGTCGCCGAGCCGGTAGCGCGACGCATCGCCGGTCGGCAGCGCCGGCGGCGTGGCGATCACCCGCAGCGGCTCGCGATACGCCACGCCGGTCGCCGCGTGACCCAGGTCGCGCGGGCCCGCATGGTTGCCGATTCCTGCCAAGGTGGCCCCCGCGACCTCCGCCCGCGCCGGGTCGTGCTCGTCCGCCATCGCCGGCGATGGTACTCCCAGCCGCCGCGCGTGAGACACGCGGTGCTGAGCGGCAGGGCGCAGGACTTGCGCGGCCTGCCGACGAGCCGGGCGAGACTCACGCTGCGCTCATACATGTAGTGAATTGATGCACTGCCGTGGTTTGCGGCATGCCACGACGACGAGCCGGGCGGCTGTTCGGCGGCGCACGGCCGATGACTGCGCGTCATTGACAGATCTGGTCGTCGACGACGTGCAGCGAGCGACATTGATCGGTTGCGATGCGACCTGCTACCTTGTCGACAATGTTGGCCGCTCGTTCGGAGACGGCTTGTGCTGACAAGTACGTCGTACTCCGTTCGCTCGCGATGGGTGGGATGGCGGAGATCGTGCTCGCGCGCGTCAAGGACGCGTCGCCGGAACGACTCGTCGTCCTCAAGCGCATGCACCGCCAGCTCGCCGCCGATCGCGAGTTCGTCCAGATGTTCATGGACGAGGCGCGGCTCGCGACCACGCTGCATCACCCCAACGTCGTCGAGGTGCTCGAGTACGGCGAGGACGGCGACGACGAGTACTACATCGCGATGGAGTACCTGCACGGCCATGATCTGCGCCGGGTGCTCAGCGAGATGGCTGCGCGCAACATGTCGATCCGGCTGTCGCACGCGCTGGCGATCATCAATGGCGTGTGCCGCGGCCTCGACTACACGCACGAGCGCACCAACGACAACGGCGACGTGCTCGGCATCGTCCACCGCGATGTCTCGCCGCACAACGTGCTGCTGACGTTCAACGGCCGGGTCAAGCTGGTCGACTTCGGCATCGCCAAGGCGGCGAGCCACCTGTCGAAGACCCGGACCGGCATCCTCAAGGGCAAGGTCGCGTACATGTCGCCGGAGCAGGCGATGGGCGAGCAGCTCGATCGCCGCAGCGACATCTTCTGCATCGGCATCCTGCTGTGGGAGATGACGACCGGCCAGTGGCTGTATCGCCGCAAGTCGGAGCTCGAGACGCTCAAGGCCGTGGTCGAGAGCGACGCGCCGCTGCCCTCGGCGGTGCACCCGGGCTACCCGCGCGAGCTCGAGCAGATGGTGATGAAGGCGCTCGCGCGCAAGCCCGACGAGCGCTGGGCGACCGCCGGCCAGCTCGCCGACGCGCTCGGCGAGTTCATCGCCAGGCGCAAGATCAACGTGTCGCCGGCGACGCTCGGCGCGATGATGTCGACGGTGTTCACCGATGAGGTCGCCGCGTGGCAGGACGCGCGGCGCGCGGGTGCGTCGCTCGGCCAGCACATGACCGCCGAGGCCCAGCGCGAGCTGCGCGAGGCCAACCCGCGGCCGCCGACCACGGGCACGGGCAGCGGCAGCCACCGCACGACCAAGCCGGCGATGACGCCGGCCGAGGCGCTGATCCACGATCCGCCGTCGCACATCTCCGGCGAGTGGAGCGTGGTGCGCCGCCACGACGAGCTCGACTTCGACAGCCCGACCGCCGATCACACGCTCGACGGCTGGGAGACGACGTCGGCCAGCGAGCTCGAGAGCATGCCGACCGCGGTGCTCCAGGCCGTGCGCAAGGAGACGCGCGGCGAGGACGAGCCCGAGGAGACCCAGGCCGGCTCGCCGCGCGCACAGCAGCGGGCGCGGAGCCACACGCCGCTGGTGTCGCGCACGCGGTCGGGCCGGCAGACGCCGTCGCGCACGGGCGAGTCGCCGGCGCTCCTCGAGCGCAGCCCGCTCGCGCCATCGATGTGGCACCAGCTGACGACCTGGCCGCCGAGCGGCCGCGCGATGTGGTTGGCCGCGGGCGCGGTGCTCGCCGTGATCGCGGCGGTGTGGCTGCTGTCGACGATCCTGCGGGCCTGAGCCGATCACCACCGCGGCGTTCTGCGATCCGGCGCACCAGTTGCCGCGCTGTACACCTGTGTAGCCCGGCGTGCGCGGTGACGGCGATCGCGGTCTGTGCGAGACTGGCCCGCGGCTCGTCGATGGAAACTCGCGCCAAAATCCTTCACTGGTTCATTCGCGGCGGCACGTTGATCGGGCCGAACGGCTCGTACCCGATCGAGGTGGAGCCGATCGTCGTCGGCCGCACCGAGGGCGCCGACGTCCAGCTCGACGATCACGAGGTCAGCGGCGTGCACTGCGAGCTGCGCGCGATCACCGAGGGCATCGCCGTCCGCGACCTCGGCAGCACCAACGGGACATTCATCGGCAGCGTCCGCGTGCGCGACGCGGTGATCACCGGCAAGACCGAGCTGACCGTCGGCACCACCCGGCTGACGATCGAGCCGTCGGGCAACAAGCAGCGGGTCGAGCTCGGCTACAGCGACCGGTTCGGCTCCATCGTCGGCGCGTCGCCCAAGATGCGCCGGCTGTTCTCGGTGCTCGAGAAGGTCTCGGCCACGCCGCTCAGCGTGCTGGTGCTCGGCGAGACCGGCACCGGCAAGGAGGGCGTGGCGCGCGCGATCCACGACGCGAGCCCGCGCAAGACCAAGCCGTTCGTCGTCGTCGACTGCGGCTCGATCCCGGCGACGCTCGCCGAGAGCATCCTGTTCGGCCACGAGAAGGGCTCGTTCACCGGCGCCAACGAGCGGCGCGACGGCGCGCTCGCCGAGGCCAACGGCGGCACGCTGTTCCTCGACGAGCTCGGCGAGCTGCCGGTCGACCTCCAGCCCAAGCTCCTACGCGCGCTGTCCGAGCGCCAGGTCCGCCGGATCGGCGGCACGCAGTTCGAGAGCATCGACGTCCGGATCATCGCCGCGACCCGGCGCGATCTCGGCTCGGAGATGAACGCCGGCCGGTTCCGCTCCGACCTGTTCTTCCGCATCGCGCAGGTCCGCATCGAGCTGCCGCCGCTGCGCGAGCGGCTCGCGGACGTGCCGATGCTGATCGAGGACATCTGCACCCGCGTCCACCAGGCGTGGGCCGCGCCGATCGTCCAGGACTGGATCGAGCGCCGCATGGCCTCGCACGACTGGCCCGGCAACGTCCGCGAGCTGGTCAACGTGGTCTCGGTCGCCGCGACGCTCGCCGAGCACCCGGACGCGATCGACGACGTGCTCCTGCTCGCGCGCGACGAGCAGCCCTCGCAGTCGATGCAGTCGAGCCAGCCCGCGACCGCGTTCTCCGACGCCAAGCGCCAGGCCGTCGTGGTGTTCGAGCGCAGCTACTTCGGCGACCTCGCGCGCCGCGCCAAGGGCAACGTCAGCGAGATGGCGCGCCAGTCCGGCATGGAGCGCCACCACGTCCGCGCTTACCTGCGCAAGTACGGCCTCGACAAGACCGCCGGCTGAGCGCCCGCGCGGCCGGCAGCTACCAGTCGATGTCGACGTCCCAGTCGAGATCGACGCCGTCCTTGCTGTCGTGGCCGTGCGCGTGCTGCGGCGGCGCCGGGGGTGCGGGCGGCGCCGGGGGCGCGGGCGGGGCATGCATCGGCGGCATCGGCGGCATCGGCGGCATCGGCGGCATCGGCGGCATCGCGAGCTTGTAGCCGCGGTGGCGCGGCGCGCTGCCGAGCCGCTGCGCGAGGCGCTGGGTGATGACCTCGAGCCGCTCGGTCAGCTGCTCGAGCTCGCGGTCGAGCTTCGACGTGTCGATCTGCACGTGGACGCCACCGCCCGATAGCCCGTCGAGCGCCGCGCGGGTCGCCTGCCTGGCGATCCGCCGGGCCTCGCGCTCGAGCCCCTTGGCGGCGTGCCGGGCCTGCCGCTCGGCGGCGCGCTCCTGCTCGGCCTCGGCGCGCTCCTGCTCGGCCTCCGCGCGCTCCTGCTCGGCCTCGGCGCGCTCTTGCTCGGCCTCGGCGCGGTCATCATTGCCGGCGGTGTTGCCGTCGCCGCGGTCGTCGTTCGTCTCGCGATCTTCGTCCGGGGTGTACGCGGCGGCCGGCCGCGGAGCCGCGGCGAGCAGCCCCAGCCCGGTCAGCACGGCGATCAAGGAACCATGGCGCATTGAAACCTCCGGCCCATGGAGCCCCATGGCGGCGCGGAGGTTGACGCGGCCGGCGGTTTTCGCCGCCGATTTACAGCGTGTCGAGGAACGCGGTCAGGTCGGCGACCTGCTGGTCCGACAACTTCGCGGTGTCGGCCATGCCGTGCACCGCGCCGCGGTCGCGCAGCAGCGCCTCGATGGTCGCCGCGCTGCCGTCGTGGAAGTACGGCGCGCTCGCCGCCACGCCGATCAGGCTCGGCGTGTCGCTCTGCTTCAGCGTGCCCGTCATCTTGTGCCGCTCGCGGTCGGTGTACGCCGGGCCGTCGTGGCACGACCGGCAGCCCTCGGTCTCGAACACCTGCTTGCCGCGCGCGACGGCGACGGCGTCCTGGGTCGGCGTCCGCACCGCCGGCAGCGCCTCGAGGTACGCCGCGAGCGAGTCGGTCTGGGCCTTGCTCAGGCCGCTGCCGCCCAGCCGCTTCATCGTCGAGTGCAAGCTCGCCCGCAGGGTCGGGTCGCCGCCATCCCACTT
>DASWOO010000653.1:0-10698 GCA_036404335.1 Kofleriaceae bacterium | reverse complement strand
GATCCGCTGCAGGTGCGGCGCGCCGGCGCCGAGATCTTCGCTGTGGTCCTCGAGCAAGATCCGGCTGAACGCGTTGATCGAGCGCAGCGGCGCGCGCAGGTCGTGCGACACCGCATACGAGAACGCCTCGAGCTCGCGGTTGGCGCTCTCGAGCTCGCGGTTGGCGCTCTCGAGCTGGGCGGTGCGCTCGGCGACCCGCGACTCGAGGCCCTGCAGCAGCTCGACGTTCTCCATCGCGATCGACGTCGAGTCGGCGAGCGCCTGGAGCAGGCGGATATTCGTCTCCGACACCCGGTGCTGCCGCGCCCAGTAATTGCCGATCGCGCCGACCGGCTTGAGCCGGCGGATCGGCACCATGACCAGGCTCTTGACGAAGGTCGCTCGGTAGGCGCTGTGCGGGACGCGCGCGTCGGCGTAGATGTCCTCGATCATCACCGCCTCGCGGTGCAGCATCGCCCAGCCGCTGATGCATTGCTCGAGCGGGAACCGCTTGCCCTTCCACAGCGGCTCGATCGCGTCCTCCTCGGCGTAGTAGCAGTACGGCCCGTCGCGCAGCACGAAGGTCGCGCCGTCGGCGCCGGTCAGCGCGCGCGCCGCTCGCCGGACGATCTCCATGATCGTGGCAAGGTCGCGGGCCATCGAGAGCTCCTGCACGGTCGGCAGGAGCCGTTCCATGCCGCGGGCATAGGCGAGTGGGTCTTCCGTCACGGCTCGTCAGTAAGTCGGCCGCGGCGCACGCGTGTTGACCAGGCGGCGCGGCCCCAGCGATTCGATGAGCTAGCGCCTGGGAGCTTTGCTGACCGTCAGCCGCGCCGCGCCGTAGGTGCCGTGCAGCCGGCCGTCGCGGATGAAGTCTCGCAGCATCGCGAAGTAGCCGGGGGCGTAGCGCGTCGAGACTCGCTTGCCGTCGGCGCCGCGCTCGTACTCGGTCATGCCGTGCTCGGCGCGCGGGAACATCGCCAGCGTGATCGGCCGGCCGCCGGCGATCAGGCGCTGCAGCCGCCGGCTGGTCTCGGCGCTGGGCGCGTCGAGGTCGTCCTCGCCGAGGATCCACAGCGACGGCGCCCGCACGGCGCGCAGCACCGGTAACGCGTCGTAGGTCCACGGCGTGTGGAAGCGATAGGCGGGCGCCTTGGCGCGCAGCTCGGCCTCGGGATACGGCAGCAGCGCCCAGGTGAAGTTGCCGTGCAGGTCCTTGAACCACGGCTCGTGCTGGTACCGGTCGCGGATCACGGCAAACTCGTGGAACCCGGTCGTCAGGTCGCTCGCCATGACCGCCTGCGCGGCGTGCGCGACCTCGAGCGCGCGGGCGACCTCGGCCGGCGCGTGGCCGGCGAGCTTCATCTCGAGCTCGACCGCCTGCGTGTCCTCCTCGAGCGGCGACACCGCCAGCCCGAAGCTGACGACCACGAAGTCCACGGCCGCGCGGGTCGCGGCGAGCGGCGCGACCCAGCCGCCCTGGCTGCCGCCCTGCAACCCGACCCGCCCGGCGCGCGGCCCGGCCAGCGCGCGCGCCGCCGCCAGCGCCGCGACCGCGTCGTCGGCGAGCACGCCGAAGTCCTGGGTGTAGCTGCCGCCCGACGCGCCCGTGCCGCGCTTGTCGTAGACGAACACGCCGATGCCCTCGGCCGGCAGCAGCCGCTGCAGCGCGTACCCGTCGCGCGCCGACTCGTGCTCGGAGCCATGGATCAGCACGACCAGCGGGACCTTGTCGCCGACCGCGGGCATCACCAGCCGGCCGGCGAGCGTGATCGAGCCGGCGACGGCAACCCGGGTCTCGCGCACGTCGAACACGATGCGCTGGCCGTCGCGCCCGCCGAACGTGATCTTGCCGGTCGCGCAGTCGCCGAGCGTCACCGTCAGACCGTCGGCCCGCGTGGTCCAGCCCAGCGTGCTGGTCCACGTATCGTTCGCGCCCGCGGTCAGCGCGCCGGTCGAGCCATCGAGCATGCGCCAGCGCAGCTGATCGGGTGCGGTGGGGGCGAGGTCGACTACCCGGCCATCGCTCAGCCGGTACGCGCCGACATGGCAGTTGCCGACCGAGTCCGCGCGCGCCGCGACCGGCGCGGCCACGAGCGCGAGCATCGCGAGCCACTTCATGCGCGCAGCCTAGAAGCGCGCGGCACGCCTGCCCAGCGATTTCGCGCTGTGCTGGTCCGCGGCCGACCGGTCTAGCTCGACCAGCTCAGCTGAACCGGTGCACCACCGCGATCACCACGTACACCAGCAGCACGAGCACCGCGGTGAACCCGACCCCGACCGCGGCCAGCACCGCCCAGTCCGACGCGTGCGCCTTGCCACCCGCCGGCCGCGCCTCGAGCAGCTTCAGGTTCTTCTCGTTCGCCCGGAACGCCACGTCGGCGACGTCACCGATCAGCGGGACCACGCCGATCACCATGTCGATCCCCAGGTTCAGCAGCATCCGCGCGATCACCACCGATGACACCCGCCGCCGGATCCCGATCACCACGACATACAGCCCGAGCAGCGCGCCGATCGCATCGCCGATCCCGGGCAGCACGAAGCCGATCACCGCATCGAGGCCGTAGCGGTCGAACACGTGCGCAAACGTGCGTACTCGCTCGATCTCCGCGTCGCCGTGCGCCGGAGCAACGCGCGCCAGGTCGCTGGTGGCCATCCGCGCAATCACAGCAGATCGCATGCCAGGCTTGCGAGCCGGGTGGTCATGGGGCGCTACGCTCGCGGCGATGCAGGTGCACCGCGAGGATCCGATCGTCGTCATCGAGCTCGGGGCGTCGGCCGATCCGGGCGATCCCGATGCGTTCGACCGGCCCGTCGTCGCGCTCGAGGAGGCGATCCGGCAGGCCCGGTTCGCGCTGCTGATCCGGAGCGGGGCTGGCCGGGGCGGGGTGCGCACGCCGGAGGCGGTTCGCCAGCGGTGGCGGGCGTGGCTCGACGCGCACGCCGGGCGGTTCGAGGCGGGGTGCGGCGGCGTTGCGGTGGTCGCGCCCTCGAGGCTACGGGCGCTCGCGTTCCGGCTGGCGACGCCGCTGATCGGCCGGATGTTTCACGCGCCCGCGCGGGCGTTCAGCCGCGAGGACGAGGCGCGGGCGTGGCTCGCGGCGCAGCTGGCCGGCGCGCCGGGCCGGCCGTAGCGGCCTACGCGAAGAGCTGGTGCTCGACCAGCCGGGCGTAGGTGCCCCGGCGCGCCATCAGCTCGTCGTGGCGACCCTGCTCGACGACCCGGCCGTCGTCGATGACGAGGATGCGGTCGGCGTCGCGCACGGTGCTCAGGCGGTGGGCGACGATCAGCGTCGTGCGGCCATGCATCAGCCGCACGAGCGCGGCCTGGACCGCCGCCTCGCTCTCGGCATCGAGGTTCGACGTCGCCTCGTCGAGGATCAGCACGCGCGGGTTGGCGAGCAGCGCGCGGGCCAGGGCGATGCGCTGCTTCTGGCCGCCGGACAGCTTGGTGCCGCGCTCGCCGATCACCGTGGCATAGCCATCGGGGAAGCCGGCGATGAAGTCGTGCGCGTGGGCGTCGCGCGCCGCGGCCTCGATCTCGGCCGGCGTGGCGCCGTCGCGGCCGTAGCCGATGTTGTCGCGGATCGAGCCGGAGAACAGCACCGGCTCCTGCGCGACCATCGCGAGCGACCGGCGCAGCACGCCCAGCTCGAGCGCCTTGAGCTCGACGCCCTCGAGCAGGATCCGGCCCGCGTCGACGTCGTGGAACCGGTAGAGCAGCGACAGGATCGTCGACTTGCCGGCGCCCGACGGGCCGACCAGCGCGACGGTCTCGCCGGGCGCGACGTCGATCGACACGTCGGTCAGCACGTCGCCGGCGCGGCTGGGATAGGCGAACGACACGTGCTCGAACCGGATCGCGCCCTGCCCCGCCGGCAGCGCCACCGGAGCCGCCGGCGAGCGGATCTCCGGCACCGTGTCGATCACCGCGAATAGCCGATCGGTCGCGCCCGCCGCGCGCTGCAGCGAGCCCCAGATCCCGGCGACATCGCCGAGCGCGCCCGCGACGATCACGGTGTAGAAGAAGAACGAGGTCAGCGCGCCGGCGGTCAGCTCGTGGTGGATCAGCGCGCGGCCGCCGATCCAGGTCACCGCGGCGATGCCGAGGTAGCCGGAGGTCATCGCGCTCGAGAAGAACCACGACCGCGCGCGCACCATGGTCATCGTCGTGCCGAACGCGTGCTCGACGCCCTCGCGGTAGCGGCGCGCCTCGTACGCTTCCCGGACAAACGCCTGCACCGTCGCGATCGCGCCGACCGACTCCTGGACCTGGCCCGACACCCGCGCCAGCTCGTCCTGCACCGAGCGCGTCATCCGCCGGATCCGCCGGCCGAAATAGATCGTCGTCAGCGTCACCGGCGGCACGATCGTCAGCATCAGCAGGGTCAGCCTGACGTCGATCACGAACAGCAACACCATCGCGCCGATCAGCTGGATCGCGTTGCGCAGCGCCATCGACAGGTCGCTACCGACCACGCCCTCGATCACCGTGACGTCCGACGCCAGCCGGCCGACCAGCTCGCCCGAGCGCCGCTCGTGGAACCACGGCAGCGGCAGGGTCAGCACGCGCTCGAACACCATCATCCGCAGGTCGGCCACGACCCGCTCGCCGAGCCAGCTGATGCTGTAGTGGCGCAGCCAAACCAGCACCGCGTTGACCGCGAACGCGGCGGCGACCTCGAGGATGATCGTGTCGAGCGCGCCGGTCGACGTCGCCGACATCCCGACGTCGACCACGCGGCGCGCCGCCCACGGGTAGAACAGGGTCACCGCCGACGCGCCGGTCAGCGTGACCATCACCAGCAAGAACCGCGCGCGGTGCGGCCGGAGCAGCGGCAGCAGCCGCCACAGCACCGCCAGCCGGCGCCGATCGCGCGCGAGCTCGTCCTCTCCATCGACATACGCTTCCGCCACTGCGGGTGCATACCGCGCCGCCGGGGACCTGTCTTGCCCCACGCCGGTCGTGTACAACCCTGCGATGCGAACAAGTCGATTGCTCGGGTTGGTGATCTCGGCGATCTCGGCGGCCAGCCTGATGGCGAGCTGCAGCCACGGCGGGCCCGGCCCCGGCTCGCCGGGCGAGCCGCCGTCGACCAAGGATCAGGACACGCTGTGGCAGCTGGCGCCGCAGGGCGCGAAGCTCGGCCTGGTGCTGTCGTCGCGCGGCGTGACCCTGCTCGAGCACGGCGCGCTGGCGCTGCGGGGCCTCCTTGCCGTCGCTCCCGACTTGGCCGAGCTCAAGCAGCAGCTCGACGCCGCGCTGGCCGCCGGCACCGGCTCGTCGCAGCCGATGCTCGCCGACTTCGGCCTCAGCCACGACCGCGGGCTCGCGGTGTTCATGGCCGCCGACGAGAGCCCGATCATCGTCCTGCCCGTGACCGACCGCGGCAAGTTCGTCGCCAAGGTCCACGGCACGACCGCCGGCGACACCGACACGATCCACGGCCACCCGTGCAAGCAGCTCGGCGCGCACTACGTGTGCGTCAAGGACCCGGCGACCTACGCCACGCTCGGCAAGAGCGGCCTCGACGTCGCGCGCAAGGCGATCACCAGCCGCGGCGACTTCGAGCTCGTGACCTCGGGCGTCGCCGGCCCGACCGGCACCGACGGCGCCGGCGTGATCCAGCTGACCGAGGGCGCGTTCATCGTCCGCGGCACCGTGTTCCGCGTCCCGGCCGAGGTCACCAGCGCGCTCGGCGCGCCGATCGACGTCCACGGCGACGCGACCGCGGCCGGGTTCGGCGCGATCGACATCTCGCCCTACCTGTCCAAGGTCCCGGCGTTCCCGATCGGCAACAACGTCTCGACCGCCGATCTCGCGAAGTCGTTCACCGGCTCGGTCCTCCTGACCGCCGCCGCCGGCACGCATCGCTTCGAGATCCACATCCCGCTGCGCGATCCGGCGCCGGCCCGGGCGCTGATCGAGCACTGCAACGAGATCGCCCCGATGGCGATGCTCGGCGCGACCCTGAGCGGCAAGGCGTGCCGCGTGCCGGTGCCCAAGTCGGGCATCACCGTCGAGGCGACCGTCGCCAACAACGAGATCAACCTGACCGCGATCGGGCTCGGCGGCGCCGACGCGGGCGCGGTCCAGCACCTGCCGGCGACCGCGATCGGCTCGCTGCTCGCCGCCTCGCAGTGGACGATGGCGCTGTACGGCCGCGGCTCGCTGCTGTCGGCGGCGCTGCCCAAGGAGGCGCTGGCCAGCCTGCCGGCCGAGGCGCCGCTCGCGTTCCGCGCGATGAGCCTGCTGAGCGAGTCCGGCATGGCGCTGCGCAAGGACGGCACCACCGTCAGCTTCGTGCTCGGCGTCCGCACCATCTGGGCCAACCCCGACGAGGTCGTGCAGAAGCTGATCGCGATCTCGCCCGACCAGATCATCTCGGGCGCGGCGCGCGACACCGGCCGCAAGATCGCCGAGGCGACGCCCACCGCGCCGTTCGCCTACGACTACCGCGCCGGCATCGGCGGCGGCGTGGTCCTGGCGATGCCGGCCGGCGTGCTCGCCGCGATCGCGATCCCGGCGTTCATGGATTACACCAAGGCGTCGAAGAAGGCCGCGACCGACCTCCAGGACAAGAACCAGATCGCCGCGCCGCCCGCGAACTAGGGACGCACGCAGTAGCTGTCGCCGGCCGCGGCCGGCACGCACAGCTCGCCGGCGCCGCAGTCGGCCGGCGCGGTGCAGCTCCGCCGGGTCGTGAACACGCAGCGGCCGTCGGGGTCGCCGGCGGCGGCGTCAATCACGATCACGCAGGCCTCGGTGCCGGGCGACTCGGCGAACGACATCGACGTCGCCGACGCGCACGGATCGGTGGCGCCGCAGGTGTACGCGGCGTGGACGCAGAGCCCGGGGCACGACGCGCCGGTGCAGCTGTCGCGCGGATCGTCGATGCACGCCTGCATCGAGTCGTCGCCGCGCGGGCAATCGACGCTGGTCGCGCACGCGACGAACGTGCCGGCCGGGCGGCACGGGCCGCCGTAGTCGATCGCCTCGCCGGCGCTGTCGGCGAAGCACTGGTTGGTGTAGGCCGCGCCGTCGCAGCCGCAGACCTCGAACGACAGCGACGGGCAGAACGCCGCGGCGAACGCCACGCAATGGCCTGCGCCGCCGTCGGCGCCGCACGCATGACCGACGTCCCAGTCGCAGCGCTCGCCGTCGCCGCAGTCGGCGCGGTCGTGGCACGCGCCGCCGGCCACGCTCGGGTGATGCGTGCTACACGCCGCCAGCCACAACAGCACCGCGACCCGCTTCATCTACTTATTTTCCGGCTTACTTCGCTGCCGGCACGGCATCTTCCGGCAGCATGATCGCCTCGAAGTACTGCCGGGCGTCGTAGTTGCGCTTCGCCGCGGCCTGGACGTTGGCCGACGTCATCCGCGCCAGCATCTTGCTCGGGTCGAGCACCAGGGCCGGATCATCGCCGTACTCGTAGGCCGAGGTCAGCCAGCCGAGCCAGAACCCGTTGCTGCGCAGCTGGGTCTCGCGCTCGCGGGTGAACGTCTGCCGGACCTTCTCGAGGTAGCCGTCGCCGATGCCCTTCTGCTGGATCTGCGCGAGCTCGTCGAACGCCGCCTTGACCAGCTCGTCGACCCGCGCCGGGTCGCAGCCGAACTGGATCTGGTACTCGCGCTCCTGGTGCGGCGCGCGCAGGATCGATCCGCCGACGCCGACGCCGTACACGCCGCCCTTGTCCTCGCGCAGCACCTCGCGCAGCCGGATCGCCAGCACCTGATCGAGGATGAAGCCGTCGCGGTCGTGGTCGCGCGTCCAGGGCTCGTCGCCGTGGAACACCAGCTCGACCGCGGCCTTGGGCTCCTGGCCGAGGTGCCACGCCTGCTTGACCACGCCGCCGACCTTGCGGATGCCGATGTCCTTCTGCTTCTCGTGGCGGCCCTTGGCCGGCAGGCTCGCGAGGTAGGTCTCGACCAGCGGCCGCAGCTGCGCCGGGTCGAACGCGCCGACGATGACAAAGGTGAAGTCGCTCGCGTCGCCGAACCGGTCCTTGTAGAACGCCAGCGCCTTGTCGGCGTTGGCGTGCTGGATATCGCCGACCTCGACCGGCCGGCGCCGCGGGTGGTTCTTGTACAGGAGCGCCTGCGACTGCAGCTGGAACTGGGCCTCGGGCACGCGGCGCCGGCTCTCGATCTGGTCCGACAGGTTCGCGCGCCAGACCTTGATCGCCTGCTCGTCCTTGCGCGGCGCGGTCATCTGCAGGTGCACGAGCTGGAACATCGTCTCGAGGTCGCGCGCCGAGCCCGCGGCCTCGACGACCTCGGTGGTGTCGTTGATCTCGGCCTGCGACGTCACGTGCTTGCCGGCGAGCACCTTCTGCAGCTCCTCGATGTCGAGCTCGCCGACCCCGCCGACCGCGGCGATGTCATCGGCGAACTGCGCGTCGGCGTAGTCCTTGCCACTCGCGACCGCCAGGCCGCCCGGCGACGTGCCGAGCAGCGACACCTGGTCGGCCTCGAAGTCGGTCGGCTTGATCACCACGCGCACGCCGTTGGACAGGGTCCACTCGATGACGTTGACCGCCTCGCGCTTGGCCTCCTTGACGATCTTGCCCGGCCTGGGCAGCTTGGCCATCAGCTTCGCGCTCGACGCCTTGTCCTGCCACGGCTGCAGCTCGCGCTTGGCGACGCCGTCGATGATCGCGAGCACGCGCTCGCGGCTCGGCATCGGCTTGGCCTTATTGTCCGGCCCGGTGATCGTGATGACCCGGTTGTCGGCGCCGCCGAACGACCTGGCCAGGGTGTTCATCTCGGCCAGCGTGATCGTCGGCAGGTACTTCAGCGTCAGGTCCTTCTCGATGCCGCGGCCGATCACCAGCTCCCGCTCGAAGAAGTTGCGGGTCAGCTCCTCGGTGTAGTTGCGGCTGTCCGCGGTCGCCTCCTCGGCGGCGCTCTGCTCGTAGCCGCGGCCGAGGATGGCGCGCGCCCGGTCGAGCTCGCTCTGGGTGACGCCGAACTTTTCGACCCGCACCACCTCGGTGAACAGGCTCTCGAGCGTGGCCTCGATCTGGTCCGGCTTGGCCTGGGCCTCGCGCGCGAACACGTCGACCTCACGCACCGGGCTCTCGATGCCCGCCGCGGCGCCGGCGAACGGCGCGTCGGGCCGCCGGCCGATCGACGCGAGCCGCTCGTTGAGGATCGCCTGGTAGACCTGCTCGACCACCAGCCGCCGGAAGTCCTTGTACGTCGCCTCCGGGCGGTGCGGCATGAAGTTGTAGACCGAGATCACCGCGGCGGGCAGCTCGCGGTCGGTGTCGATCGCGACCCGCGTGCCGTCGGCGGCGGGCACGCCGGCGGCGATGCGCGGGCGCTCACCGGCCGGGTTCTTGAGATCGCCGAACTTGGCCTGGATCTCGCGCTCGAGCGCGCCGACGTCGTCGAAGTCCCCGACGGCGATCACCGCCATCAGGTCGGGGCGATACCAGTCCTTGTAGAACCTGTGGAGCAGGTCGCGCGGCGCCTTCTGGAGAATCTCGGTCTGGCCGATCGGCAGCCGGGTCGCGTAGCGCGAGCCCTTGAACAGCACCGGCGCCTGCTTGTCGAACACGCGCTGCTGCGCGCCGCGGCCGAGCCGCCACTCCTCCTTGACCACGCCGCGCTCCTTGTCGACCTCGCCCGGATCGTAGGCGACGTCGCCGGCCCAGTCGTGCAGGATGTCGAGGCCCTTGCCGACGAACGCCTTGTCGTCGGTCGGGACCTCGAGCTCGTAGACCGTGTCGTCGAACGTGGTCCGCGCGTTGAGATCGGCGCCGAACCGCATGCCGATCTTCTCGAGGTAGTTGACGATCTCGGCTTTGGGGAACCGCTTGGTGCCGTTGAACGCCATGTGCTCGTCGAAGTGCGCGAGGCCGCGCTGATCCTCGTCCTCCTGCACCGAGCCGGCGTTGACCGCGAGCCATAGAAAGCCGCGCTTCTCCGGCTTGCCGTGCTTGAGGATGTAATACGTCAGGCCGTTGGCGAGCGTGCCGTGCTTGACCTCGGGCCACAGCGGCAGCACCGCGTCCTCGCCGGCCGGCGTCGGCGTGCCGGGCGTGGCCCGCGCCTGGACGACCGGCGGCCGCGCGGGCGGGCTCGGCGCCGGAGCGCTGCCACCGCACGCGGCGAGCGCGGCGAGCAGCACGAGTCTCGAAGGTCGGATCATGGCCACACACTGCCATGCCGGATGCGACCCCGCCGGTCAGGGTGCGCGCAAACGCGTCGTGATCCACGGAATGAAATATCCGGCGAGCCGGTATCCGATCACGAGCGGGACCGCGATTAGGATCGTGAGCCTCATCACCAGCAGCGCGAGCGCGGCGCCGAGCCGCCACGGCTCGACGGCGTGGCCGGGCATCAGCACGCCGCCGCCGCCGATCGCCGCGAGCAGGATCCACCGGGCGATCGCGTAGCCGGCGACGGCGAGCACCAGGTCGCGCGCGTGCCTCACGACGCCAGCTCCGGGCCCGAGGTCAGCAGCGCCAGGAGCAGCGCGTTGCCGATCGGCCCGCCGATCGCGAAGCCGCCGCCCTGGACCGGCACGCCGAACAGATCGACGGTGCGGTACAGCGCCTCGAACGCGGCCCGGCGATGCCACGCGCGCATCGGCGCGAGCGCGAAGCCGGTGGCCGAGACCGACACCCCGAGGACCACCGGGCCGCTGTCGGTGTCGCCGCCGCCGGCGCGCCCGTCGGCGTATTCGCGGATCGCGCCGAACCCGGC
>DASWOO010000652.1:0-5958 GCA_036404335.1 Kofleriaceae bacterium | reverse complement strand
CTACATGCCGCCCGAGATTTGGAGCGGCGAATCGCCCACCCGGCGGTCCGACGTCTACTCGCTCGGCGCCGTGCTCCACGAGCTGATCAGCGGCACGCCGCCGTTCGCGGGCGTCGCGTTCGACCAGCTCGGCCGGGCGGTGATCGAGCGCGACGCGCCGGTGCTCGACACCGAGCCGCGGCTCGCCGCGGTGATCGCGCGCTGCCTAGCCCGCCGGCCCGACGACCGCTACCCCAGCGGCGAGGAGCTGCGCGAGGCGGTCGAGCGGCTGAGCGCGGCGCGCGGCGGGGCGACCCGGCTCGACGAGAACCCGTACCGCGGCCTGCGGCCGTTCGAGTCGAGCCACCGCGGGGTGTTCTTCGGCCGCGGCCTCGAGGTCGGCGCGATCGTCGAGCGGCTGCGCACCGAGTCGGTGGTGATCGTCGCCGGCGACTCGGGCGTCGGCAAGTCGTCGCTGTGCCGCGCCGGCGTGATGCCCGCGGTGCTCGACGGCGCGCTCGGCGGCGGCCGGACCTGGCGCGCGCTGACCGTGGTGCCGGGCCGGCGGCCGCTGGTCGCGCTCGCCGCCGCGCTCGACGCCCCCGAGCTCGCGGCCCGCGTGCTGGCCGAGCCCGAGGCGCTCGCCCGCGAGCTCCACCACCGCGCGGGCAGCGACGGCCTGATCCTGTTCGTCGATCAGCTCGAGGAGCTGGTCACGGTCGGCGAGCCCGACGAGGTCGCCGCGTTCGACGCCGCGCTCGCCCGGATCTCCGAGGGCGTGACCGGCGTGCGGTTGATCGCGACGGCGCGCGCCGATTTTCTGTCCAAGCTGGTCGCGCTGCCGAGGTTCGGCCAGGAGCTGTCGCGCGTGCTGTACTTCGTCCGGCCGCTGCCGCCCGAGCGGATCCGCGACGTGATCACCGGCCCGGCCGCGGCGACCGACGTCCGGTTCGAGTCCGAGGCGATGATCGGCGAGCTGGTCGATGCCACGGCGCAGGCCGGCAGCGGCGGGCTGCCGCTGCTGTCGTTCGCGCTCGCCGAGCTGTGGGAGGCGCGCGACCGCGAGCGCGGCCTCATCACCCAGGCCGTGCTCGACGCGATGGGCGGCGTCGCCGGCGCGCTGGCCCGCCACGGCGACACGGTGCTCGCCGGCATGGCGCCGGCGGATCGCGCGCACGCCCGGCGGGTGATGCTGCGGCTGGTGACGTCGATGGGCACGCGGGTCGCGCGCAGCGAGGCCGAGCTCGCGGTCAGCGCCGGCACCGAGGGCGCGGTGCGCGCGCTGGTCAAGGGCCGGCTGCTGGTGGTGCACGACGGCGAGGCCGGCGCGACCTACGAGCTGGCGCACGAGGTGCTGGTCCGCGGCTGGGGCACGCTGCGCGACTGGCTCGACGCCGACGCCGAGGATCGCGCGCGGCGCGAGCGGCTGGCGGAGGCGTGCGGCGAGTGGCAGCGGCTGGGCCAGCGCGCCGACGCGACCTGGCGCGGGCCGCGGCTGGCCGAGGCGCTGGCGCTCGACGCCACCAACCTGACCGCGACCGAGCGCGCGTTCGTCGCCGCGTCGGTGCGCGCGACCCGGCAGCGGACGTGGCTGTTGCGCGGCGCCGTCGCCGGCGTTGCCGGCCTGGTCGCGCTGGTCTACGGCGTCCAGCACGAGCGGATGGCGCGGCGGCTCGCCGGCGAGGTCGGCGTGCAGATCACCGCGGCCGAGCTCGATCTGACCGCGGCGCGCGCGGCCGACCGCGCCCAGCGCGTCGCCGCCGGCCGGGCCTACGCGGCGTTCGACGCCGGCCAGGGCGAGGCCGCGGAGCGCGAGTGGCAGGGCGCGCTCGACGGGCGCGGCGCGGCGGCGCGGCGCTATCGCGCGGCGGCGCGGGCGGTCGAGGCCGCGCTGGCCAAGGACCCGTCGCGCGAGGACGTGCGCGATCTGCTCGGCGACATCCTCGCCGAGCGCGCCGAGCTGGCCGAGCTGGTCCACGACGACGACGCGCGCGACGAGCTGGTCGGCCGGCTGCCGGCCTACGACGCCGACGGCAGCCGCCGGGCGCGGGCGAGCCAGCCCGGCCGGCTCGAGGTCGCGGTCCCCCCCGGCGCCACGATCGCGCTCGACGGCGCGCCGTTCAGCTCCGGCCCGGCCGCGCCCGGCCTGCATCGCCTGGACATCGCCGCGCCGGGCCGCGTGACGCTGCACGAGCCGCTGGTCGTCACCCGCGGCGAGACCACCGTGCTGGCCCTGACCCCGCCGCCGGCCGCGCTCGTCCCCGCGGGCTTTGTCTACGTCGCGCCCGGCTGGTTCCAGTACGGCAGCGCCGCCGACGAGCAGACCCGGCGCACGTTCTTCTCGACCGTGCCGCTCCACGCCCGCCATACCGAGGCGTTCCTGATCGCGCGCACCGAGGTCACGTTCGCCGACTGGCTGGCGTACATCGACGCGCAGCCCGAGGCCGCGCGCGCCGCGCTGATCCCCGGGCTCGCCAACCGGATCAACGGCGGGCTGCAGCTGGTCCACGAGCCGGCGGGCTGGCGCCTGACGCTGACCCCGATCGTGCGGAGCTACGTCGCCGGCTGGGGCGAGCCGATCACCTACGCCGGCCGCCAGCACCACGCCACGGCCGACTGGCGCAAGCTGCCGGTGCTCGGGATCTCGGCGGTCGACGCCGAGGCCTACGCCGCGTGGCTCGATCGCTCCGGCCGGCTGCCGGGCGCGCGGCTGTGCAGCGAGGTCGAGTGGGAGCGCGGCGCGCGCGGCGCCGACGGCCGGACCACGCCGACCCACCGCGTGCTCGACGGCGACGACGCCAACCTCGATCTGACGTACCCGCACGATCTCGCCGGCCCCGACGAGATCGGCGCACACCCCGCGTCGGCCAGCCCGTACGGCCTGCTCGACACCGCGGGCAACGCCTTCGAATGGACGCGGGGCGAGCGCGCCGGGGTCTACGTCGCGCGCGGCGGTAGTTATTATCATGATCGGAAAACAGCCGATCTGTCGAATCGCAACGAGTCGAGTGGCTCGGTGCGCGACGCGACTTCGGGTATCCGCTTGTGCGTGACTCCGCGGCTGCCGTAGCCGGCCGAAGGTAAGCGATACCGTTCGCTAACCGATCGACACTCCATGTCCGCGCAAAATGTCCGTATGTAACAGAAGAGAGTTTCAACTCGTTTCAAGCGGGACATCCATGAACAAGAAATTTCTATATCCGATGTTGCTCTGCGGTGCATGCGCCACTGATGCGGACGTTACCGTCGGGCAGACCGCGCAGGACATGATCTCGCTCAACGGGATCAGCCTCAACGGGATCAGCCTCAACGGGATCTCGCTGAACGGCACGAGCCTCGCCGGACTATCGATCACCGGCGTCAACGTCAACGGCACCAGCTCGGCCGGCAAGGCGGTCGTCGCGAGCTCGCTCACCGACGGAACGTCCACGTCGCTCGTCGGCTCGACCTGGAACGCGACGACCTCGGCGGGTGGCACCGTCAAGCTGCGGGTCGACAGCGTGACCGCCGGCACGGCGCCCAACACCGACCTGGGGTTCTACGGCATCTCGTACCAGAGCTCGTCGGGCTGGAGCCCGCTGTGCGGCGTCGACACCAGCAGCAAGCCGATCCAGGCGGTCGCGGTCGCCGGCGTGTGGGGCCCGGTCGGCAGCGACGCCACCGCTTACCAGGTGAGCGCCACCCAGTTCACCCTGGCGTGCCGGAGCAAGACGATCGCGAAGTGCGAGGAGATGGGCTACAAGCCCTTCAAGGGCTACGGGCTCCAGCTCCAGTCCTGTGTTCGCCTGCTGCGCGCCGATTACTGCGGTGACGGCAAGGCCTACACCGTCGACGGCACGACGGTGAACCTCTACGACAACCTCGGGGTCCAGACCGACACGCAGGCGTGGCCGGCCGAGGCCGAGTGGAACGCGTCCGGCGCGGTGTGCATCAACTCGGCGAACGACGCGCGCTGGGAGCTGACCCAGGCCAGCCTGCCGTCGTGCATGAGCGCCAAGAAGTCGACGACCTGCGGCACGAAGTTCTCGACCGGCAGCTTGCTGATCGACGAGCTCGAACCGGGCCAGGTCCCGTAGTCCCGTCATGCCCGCCCTCGTCCAGATCGACGGCCAGCGCCGCCACGAGCTCGGTGATCGATCGTCGATCGGCCGCGGACCGGGCAACGATATCCAGCTCGACGACCCGATGGTGTCGCGCCACCACGCCGAGATCATCCAGCACGCCGACGGCAGCTACCACGTGCGCGACCTGGGCAGCCAGCGCGGCACGTTCGTCGGCGCGCGCAAGATCACCGGTGACGCAGCGCTGCGCGACGGCGACGAGCTGCTGATCGGGCCGATGCGGCTGCGGTTCGAGGACCAGGGCCGGCCGTCGCGGACGAACACGGTGAGCGTGGCGAGCGAGAGCGACGAGCTGCGCAAGCTGCGGGCGATCGTCGATCTCAGCCGGGCGATCGGCGTCGAGCACGACCTCGACCGGCTGCTCGCCCGGCTGCTCGAGACCTGCTTCCAGCTGCTGCGCGCCGATCGCGGGATGATCATCGTCTACGGCCCGCAGTCCAAGGCGCCGAGCGCGATCGTCGCGCGCACCCGGTCGGGCGAGCCGGTCGAGCACGGGCTGTCGACCGCGGTGCTGAGCCAGATCATGGCAACCCGCGAGCCGCTGCTGCGCACGACGATCGACGGCGGCCTCGAGCGCAGCGAGAGCCTGTCGGCCCAGGGCGTGCGGTCGCTGGTCGCGGTGCCGCTGTGCTACGACGCCGACGAGCCCGAGTGGCTCGGCGTGATCCACCTCGACTCGCAGGCGAGCAAGAACGTGTTCCTGCAGCGCGACCTCGAGGTGCTGAGCGCGGTCGCCGGCCAGGCCGCGCTGGCGATCAAGAACGCGATGCTGGTCCGCCAGCTGCGCTCGGTGCAGAGCGAGGAGTGGACCCGGCTCGAGCGCGTGGTCCGCAACCTGCCGGTCGGCGTGATCGTGCTCGACGACCAGCGCCGCTGCCTGCTCGCCAACGAGTGGGTGACCCGGCGGGCCGAGGCGATCGGCGCGGCGGTGGCCGGCGAGGTCATCGACCGGGTCGCCGGCGTGGCCTGCGATCGGATGCTGACCGGCGAGCTGCGCGAGCAGGTGGCGATCGCCGGGCCGCCGGGCGGGCGCGACGCGACGTTCATCGTCCACAGCCACACCTCGAGCGACGGGCGCGAGACCGTGATCGTGCTGAGCGACATCACCGAGGAGCGCGCGCAGCAGGCCAAGGCCGCGCACCAGGATCGGCTGGCGCTGATCGGCCAGCTCGCCGGCGGCATCGCCCACGACTTCAACAACCTGCTGTTCATCATCCTCAACTACGCCAACATGCTCGAGGAGGCGCTCGAGCCGAGCGAGGGCAAGGACGACGCGCTGATGATCGCGCAGGCCGCCGGCAGCGCGACCGAGCTGGTCCGCCAGCTGCTCGCGTTCAGCCGGCGCGAGGCGCTCAAGCCGCGGGTGATCAGCGCGTCGCAGCTGGTCGCGACCATGCAGAAGCTGCTGCAGCGCACGGTCGGCACGCAGATCGATCTGCGCCTCGAGCTCGCGAGCGCGCCGGCCGACCATGTGCTGATGGATCCGACCCAGCTCGAGCAGGTGCTGATGAACCTCGTGGTCAACGCGCGCGACGCGATCACCGAGCACGGCCAGGTCACGGTCCGGCTGGCGAGCGTCGCGCCGTCGCAGGCCGCGGCCGCCGGCCAGATCGTGCTCGAGGTCGCCGACACCGGCAGCGGCATGCCCGCCGACGTCGCGGCCCGGGTGTTCGAGCCATACTTCACGACCAAGGGCGTCGGCAAGGGCACGGGCCTGGGCCTGGCGACCGTGCAGGGCATCGTCACCCAGGCCGGCGGCGAGATCGCCGTGACCTCGGTGCTCGGCCGCGGCACGACGTTCCGCATCACGCTGCCGCGGACCGACCTGACGCCCGAGCACGCCGGGGCCCAGCCCGCC
>DASWOO010000651.1:0-5667 GCA_036404335.1 Kofleriaceae bacterium | reverse complement strand
GCAGAAGCTCGGCCTGTCGTACGACTGGAGCCGCGAGCTCGCGACCAGCGATCCGAAGTTCTACAAGTGGACGCAGTGGATCGTCGAGGTCCTGTTCCGGCGTAACCTGGCGTACCGCGCCGAGGTCGCCGTGAACTTCTGCCCGGCGCTCGGCACCGTGCTCGCCAACGAGGAGGTCCACGACGGCAAGTACATCGAGACCGGCGATCCGGTCGAGCGCCGCTTGCTCAAGCAGTGGATGCTCAAGATCACCGAGTACGCCGATCGGCTCGCCGAGGATCTCGACTCGGTCGACTGGCCGGCCGGCACCTACAAGGCGCAGCGCGACTGGATCGGCAAGTCGATCGGCGCCAACGTCGTGTTCAAGCTCGCCGGCCGCGGCGAGGGCGTCGAGCACGACATCACGGTGTTCACGACGCGGCCCGACACGCTGTTCGGCGGCACGTACGTCGTGCTCGCCCCCGAGCACGCGCTGGTCGACGCGCTCACCACGCCCGAGCAGCGGGCCGCGGTCGCGGCGTATCGCGATCAGGTCGGCAAGCGCAGCGAGCGCGACCGGATGACCGAGGCGGCGGACGCGCCCAAGACCGGCGTGGCGCTCGGCACCTTCGCGATCAACCCGGTGACCGGCGGGCAGATCCCGATCTGGATCGCCGACTACGTGCTCGCCAGCTACGGCACCGGCGCGGTGTTCGCGTGCCCGGCGCACGACGAGCGCGACCACGCGTTCGCGGTCAAGTTCGGCCTGCCGATCCTCGAGGTGGTCAAGGCGCCCGAGGGCACCGACGTCCAGGCCGCGGCCTACACCGGCGATGGCCCGCACGTCCACTCGCAGTTCCTCGACGGTCTCGACATCGCGGCGGCCAAGACCAAGGTCATCGCCTGGCTGGTCGAGCACGGCCTCGGCTCGGAGAGCGTGCGCTACAAGCTGCGCGACTGGCTGTTCTCGCGCCAGCGCTACTGGGGCGAGCCGTTCCCGATGATCGAGCTCGGCGACGGCACGGTGAAGATCGTGCCCGAGTCCGAGCTGCCGGTCGAGCTGCCGCAGATCGACGAGTACAAGCCCATGCCCGACGGCCGGCCGCCGCTCGCCCGCGCGGTCGAGTGGCGCAAGACCACCGACGCCGAGACCGGCCAGCCGGCGCTGCGCGAGACCAACACGATGCCGCAGTGGGCGGGGTCGTGCTGGTACTACCTGCGCTACCTGTCGCCCGACCGCGACGATGTCGCCTGGGATGCGGAGGAAGAGAAGTACTGGATGCCGGTCGACCTCTACGTCGGCGGCTCCGAGCACGCGACCCTGCACCTGCTCTACGCCCGGTTCTGGCACAAGGTGCTGTTCGACGCTGGCCTGGTCTCGACCAAGGAGCCGTTCCAGCGCCTGTTCCACCAGGGCATGATCCACAACACGTCGTTCCGCGACCCGCGCGGCAAGTACCATGGCCCCGATCAGGTCGAGAACCGCGCCGGCTCGGACGTCGACCCGGCGGCCGATAACTTCGCGCGGATCAGCGGGCAGACCTGGCACGTCAAGGGCACCGAGGACGTCGTCGAGACCAAGCTCGATAAGATGTCAAAGAGCCGCTACAACGTCGTCAACCCCGACGACATGGCGGCGCGGTACGGCGCCGACGCGATGCGGATGTACGAGCTGTTCATGGGGCCGCTCGAGGACGGCGTCGAGTGGGAGACCGCGGGCGTGCTCGGCACCCGGCGGTTCCTCGATCGGGTGTGGCGGCTGCTGGTCGATCCCGAGACCGACGCGCTCGCCGGCAAGGTCTCGACCGACGCGCCGGCGGACAACCGCGAGCTCGAGCGCACGCTGCACGCGGCGATCAAGAAGGTGACCCAGTCGGTCACCGACCTGCGGTTCAACACGGCGATCGCCGAGATGATGATCTTCGTCAACGAGGCGACCAAGGCGCCGGTCGTGCCGCGCGCGTGGTTCGAGATGTTCGCCAAGATCCTCGCGCCGTTCGCGCCGCACCTCGCCGAGGAGCTGTGGCAGCGGCTCGGCCACACCCACTCGATCGCATACGAGTCGTGGCCGGCGTTCGACGAGACCAAGCTCGCGCGGGACGTGATGGTCATCGCGATCCAGGTCGCCGGCAAGCTGCGCGGTCAGATCGAGGTCGCGCCCGACGCCGCCGAGGCCGACATCCTCGCCGCGGCCCAGGCCGACGCCAAGGTCCAGCTGTTCATCGCCGGCAAGCCGATCAAGAAGGCGATCTACGTGAAGTGTCGCCTCGTCAATCTGGTGGTCTAGGCGCGGGTCGCTAACGCGATGCGTCAGTGCTAGCTTAGCTCGCCATGGAGCCAGGCTTTATCCCGGTCAACGTCGCCGTGCTCACCGTGTCGGACACCCGCACGCTCGAGAACGACGCGTCCGGCAAGTACATCGCCGACCGGCTGACCGAGGTCGGCCACCGCATCGCCGTGCGGACGATCGTCCGGGACGGCGAGCTGTCGATCCGGGCGCAGCTGGCGGCGTGGATCGCCGACCCCGGGGTCGACGTGGTGATCGCCACCGGCGGCACCGGGGTCACGCCGCGCGACGTCACGCCCGAGGCGCTCGCGCCGCTGGTGACCAAGGCGATCCCCGGGTTCGGCGAGCTGTTCCGCTGGCTGTCGTACGCCGACATCGGCACGTCGACGATCCAGAGCCGAGCCGAGGCCGCGCTGTGCGGCCAGACCTACGTGTTCCTGCTCCCGGGCTCGACGGGCGGGGTCGCGCTCGGCGTCGACAAGATCCTGATCCCGCAGCTCGACCACCGCCAGAAGCCCTGCAACTTCGTGATGCTGCTCCCCCGGATCAAGAACGAGCCGACCGGGCTCGGCCAGACCTAGCCGGCAGCGTGTTACCGTTTCGCCGATGAGCTCGCTCGACCTCGCCCTCCAACGCGCGCTGTCGGTCCGGCTGAACCTGCAGATCGGCCTGTCGCAGCTGCCGTTCGTCGAGGAGTGGATGGACATCCACCTCGATCGCTGGCTCGAACACCTGCCGATGCCGACCGACATGCCCAACGCCCAGGCGGTCAGCTACCTCGCGATGCTCGGCAGCGACCTGGGCCGGGTGTGGTGGGGCGCGTGGGGTGACCCCGGCGGGTTCGTGCCGAAGATGGCCGACTACTTCAAGCTGTGCAACATCGCCAAGAGCGACGCGGCGCTGCTCGACCAGATCGGCGAGCACCTCGAGCCCAAGCTCGTCGGCTCGTGGATCGGCGTGTGGGGCGGCAAGGTCACCACCGGCTGGCACTTCTGGGGATCGCAGCCGTGGGACAAGGTCGAGTCGATGTTCGGCACCCACGAGGCCAAGTACCAGATCAAGAAGTGGGTCGAGGATCACGGCGTCGAGCGGATCGAGCGGTTCAGCCAGTCGATCGGCGACGCGCCGTTCTCCGAGATCGAGCTCGCGATGCCCGGCGCCGACGTCGATGCGCAGGTCGACGCGCTGTCCGCCGCGTTCGCGACGTTCACCGGCGCGCCGCTCGAGCCGGCGCTGGTCGCCGGGCTGCGCGCGATCAGCGAGCCGAAATTTTCGCTCGGCCTGCGGATCCGCGGCGGCAAGCTGAGCCGGGTCGGCGCGCTCCTGCCCGGCATCGCGCTCGAGGACGTCGCGCAGCTCTGCGCCGACGCCAAGGTCCCCGTCGAGGCCCGGCTGCCCAAGCTGGTCGGCGCGCTCGGCGAGGGCATCACGCGCGTCGAGTACGGCCGCGCCGGCGACCGCGCGGGCGTCGACATCTATCTCGAGCCGTCGGACGCGACGACCCGCGCGCCCGAGCATCCGGCGCAGGCGAACTGACCGCGCGGCGCGGCGGTGGCCAGGCGGGGCTTCAGCTCGCGTCCCGCGGGATACGACCCACGCGCAAGTCGCCGGTGTAACTGGTGAAGATCGCAAAAGTGCCCTGCCGGCACACCGGCTGCACAACGCCTCCTCATGTCCAGCTTCGAGTCCATCGACTTCTCGCTCCTCATCACGGTTACCGGCGGCGCCGACAACTCGACCGACGCGGAGGGCAGCGGCAACATCGGGGTCACGACCAAGGGCGGCACGCAGATCGGCGTCCAGGGCAGCGGCAAGAGCAGCTCGACCCGCAGCGACGCCGGCCAGTGCGCGGCCGACGTCCGCAGCGCCGGCGGCGGCGTGGCCGACATCCTCAAGTGCTACGGCAAGTGAGCGGCGCGATGCAGACCATCGACTTCGAGTTGCTCGCCACGGTCACCGGCGGCGCCGAGAGCACGTCGTCGTCCTCGGGCTCGGTCTCGGGCTTCGGCGTGGAAGGCCGGGTGTCGAGCTCGTCCACCACCACCGACAACGAATCGTGCCGGCGCGACGTCAGGCAGGCGTGCGACTCGGCCAACCCGGGCGTGTTGTTCGGGACCAACAGCAAGGCGTCGGCGCAGTGCTTCCTGCAGAACTTCCCGAAGTGCCCGGAGTGATCGGGAGGCGATCTGCCCCGGCCGCGCGCCGATGACACACGTGACGGCCACCGCTGGCGAATCGGCGGCTGTTCATGCTTGGTGCACATAGTGCAGCTTCTCGCTCGATTCTGTTCTCGCTCGCTCTGATCACCGGCGCCGCGGCCTGCCACCACAATAACGGTGACGGCACCACCAACGGCGCGACCACCAACGGCGCGGCGACCACGCCGCAGGGCTCGGTCAATCCCAGCCCGGGCACGCCGGGCGCGATGGACGCCAATGACCCGTCGATGCAGAACCCGAACTCGTCGATCGGCCCGCACACGCCGACGCCGCCGGCCAACTCGCCGACCGGCACCACGACGGGCCCGACCAGCGGCACCAACGCGACGCCGCCGCTCAACCCGAGCCCGGCGCCGGCTACGCAGCACCACTGATCTCGCACGCCGTCTCGGCGGCGCGCGCTGAATGGTGATTCCCGCCGCGTGCGGGGATGTGGTCGCCGGTCTCGACCTTGCAGAGTCTCCCTCTCACATTAAGGAGATTCCCATGGGTACGAAGTCCAGCATCGAACAGCTCAATCACTTCCTGCGCGGCGAGATCTCGGCGGTCGAGACCTATCGCATCGCCCTCGAGAAGCTCGAGACGGTCAGCCCGGCGCGCGCCGATGTGCAGACCTGCATGCAGTCGCACCAGACCCGCGTGACCATGCTGCGCGAAGCGATCCTCGCCGCCGGCGGGACCCCGGTCGATAGCTCGGGCCCGTGGGGCGCGTTCGCCAAGGTCGTCGAGGGCGGCGCCAGCATGCTCGGCGACAAGGCCGCGATCGCCGCGCTCGAGGAGGGCGAGGATCACGGCGTCAAGGACTACCGCGGCGACATGGCCCAGCTCGACGCGCAGACCCAGCAGCTGATCACGAGCAAGCTGCAGCCCGAGCAGCAGCAGACCCACGACCGGATGAGCGCGCTGAAGAAGCGCCTCGCCGCGTCGTAGTCGCTGCCAGGATTTGCCGGGCCGCGCCGGGCGCGCCAACCAGTCGCGTTCGCCGGCGCCAGCCGGTATGTTCGCCGCCCTGGAGATGCGGAGCTGGTGGACGGCTTACTGGTCGGCGCCCGGTGGCAGGCTCGCCACCGCCGTCGTGCGGATCGCCCTGGCGATCTCGACATGGCTGATGCTCGAGCGCACCGCGGTCGTGCTCCAGGTCGCACACCCGGAGCAGGCCACCGGCGTCTACCACCCGGTCGG
>DASWOO010000650.1:0-3137 GCA_036404335.1 Kofleriaceae bacterium | reverse complement strand
TTCACCCTATGGCAATCACTCCTTATACGCTTTGTTATCCATCCCATCTTGCTACGCATCATAATTGCCGTATTTTGTCATGGCAAGGCACCGTTGATCGACCATCATCCTAATACGGAATTGTCGCATCACTCAGAAGCCTCGCCGCCCGACAAGCCGAGCGAGCGGCCGGCGGCGCCCGCCGACGAGCTGGCCGCGCTCGCGCTCGAGGAGCTGCGCAACGCGACCAGCCAGCCGAACCTCGCGGCGGCGCCAGCTCCACCTGGCCCGCCCACGCCGCCCGGCCCGCCCTCGCCGCCCGGCCCGCCCTCGCCGCCTGGCCCGCCCACGCCGCCCGGCCCGACCTCGCCGCCTAGCCCAGGCCCCCGGCCCGAGCCCAGCCAGCCGATCCGCCGGACGCCGACGCCGATGCCGCCGGGCTGGGTCACCGCGCCGGTCACCGATCCCAACCTATCGACGATCGGCGACGCGCCGGCCGGCCGCGGCCGCGGCATCCTGCTCGGCCTCGTCGGCGCCGCGATCCTCGGCGTCGGCGGCTGGCAGCTGTATACCCGCGTGATCGCCCCGCCCGCCGGGCCCGGCTCCGGCAACGTCCTCGTCGCCCATCCGCCCGTCGCCGACGCCAGGCTCGCCGACGCCGCGCCCACCCCCGCCGACGCCGCCCACGCCGACGCGCCTACCGCGCCGGTCCCCGCCGACGCCGCCGCCCCCGACGCGGCCACCACGACCGCGGTCGCCGTCGTCGGCACCAAGCCTCCCGTCCGCCCCGCCCCGGCCAACGCCGGCCCGGCCGACAGCCTCGCGATCGCCTCGACCCCGCCCGGCGCGCACATCTTCCTCGACGGCGCCGACGCCGGCACCACGCCCGCCAAGCTCGCCGGCTCCCCCGATCGCCACAACCTCGCCTTGCTCCTGCCAAACCACGAGCTCTACCTCGCCCAGGTCGACGGCCACGGCACCTTCCAGGTCCCGCTCAAGGAGCTGACGCCGACCAATGGCCCGGCGGGCATCAAGGTCCTGCGCTGCAAGGACAATAATCGCTACTACGTCTTCGTCGACGGCAAGCCGACCGGCCAGCTGTGCCCGACCGAGCGCATCGGCTGCGAGGTCGGCGCCCACACCGTCGAGGTCTACGACGCCGTGACCGAGACCCGCCACAAGTGGGACATCGTCATCAAGGACACTCGCCTGTCGTTCCGCGTCCGCGTCGAGTAAACGCAAGCACGGCGGGCTCGTGGGCCCGCCGTGGCTCTCTCATCTCTCTGGTCTAGTCGTCCGCGTCTTCCGGCGGCGCCTCGCCGTCGAGCTTGTGGCGCGGGTCGAGCCCGTACTTGCGGATCAGCTCGCGCAGGTGCTTGCGGTCGATCTGCGCCTCGCGCGCCGCGGCCGACAAGTTCATCTTGTGCCGCCGCATCAGGTCCTCGATGTACTCGCGCTCGAACATCTCGACGAGCTGACCCTTGGCCTCCTTGAACGGCAGGTCCGTCCGGATGCCCAGGCTCGGCGCGGCCTCGCTGACCAGCGCGTCCTCGAGGTTGATCGACGAGCCGCGCGCCAGGAGGCACGCGCGCTCCATCACGTTGCGCAGCTCGCGGACATTGCCCGGCCAGCTGTGGCGGACCAGCCGCGCCATGTCCTCGGGCGTCACCGTCAGGCCCTGGCCGAACGAGGCGACGAAGTGGTTGATCAGCAGCGGGATGTCGCTGCCGCGCTCGCGCAGCGGCGGCACGCTGACCCGGATCACCGCGAGGCGGTAGTAGAGGTCCTCGCGGAACGCCTTCTTGGCGACCTCGGCGCGCAGATCGCGGTTGGTCGCCGCGACGACGCGGACGTCGATCTTCTCGTAGGTGTTGGAGCCGACCTTCCGGACCGCGCGCTTGTCGAGCACGCGCAGCAGCGACGGCTGCAGGTCGAGCGCCATCTCGCCGATCTCGTCGAGGAAGATCGTGCCGCCGTGGGCCTCGGCGAACGAGCCGCGCCGGTCGGTGATCGCGCCGGTGAAGCTGCCCTTGACGTGGCCGAACAGCATCGACTCGATCAGCTCGCGCGGCACCGAGCCGCAGTCGAACACGACGAACGGCCCGTCCTTGCGCGGCGAGTGGTTGTGGATCTCCTCCGCGATCAGCTCCTTGCCGGTGCCGGTCTCACCCTCGATCAGGACGGTCGCGTTGGTCGCGGCCACGTCCTCGAGCAGGGTGAACATCTGCCGCATCTTCGTGTCGGAGCCGACGATCGAGCCGAGCGCGGTGTACTGCGCGGGCTCGGGCTCGACGATCTCCTCGTCGGGCAGGAACTTGATGACCGTGCGGCCGAGCTTGACCTCGCCGCCGAAGCCGATCGAGATCTTCTCGAACCGAGAGCCCTGGATGAAGGTGCCGTTGGTCGAGCCGCAGTCGAGCATGACGACCTCGTCACCCTGGAGCTGGGCTTCGAGGTGCTTGCGCGACACGGTCTTGTCGGTGAGCACCAGGCTGCACTGCGGCCCGGAGCCGAACGAGACCGGCTCGTTGATGAGACGCACGGACTCGCCGCGGTCGGGGCCCTTGATGACGACAAAGATCCCGCCCTGATTCTGCCGCGAATACGAGGGGGTCTCGTCGAGCAGGGCGGTGACGTTGGAACGATCGCGCGTCATCTTTGCCGAGCCGAAGCATCGTAGCCTCCAGCTACCCGAGAGTAAACACGCCGCGCTACTTGCCGTGCTGAACCGCGACGTCCGGGCCCGAAAACGCCACCACGCCGGCCGCCACGGCCGCCGCGATGACGACGACCAGGACGACGATCCACGCCCGGAGCGACGAGCCCTTCCGGGCCGGCTGGGTCGCAGCGACGGCGGGTGCCGGATATTGCGGCAGCTGGGCGCCGGTCTGGGGCAGCCGGCGGGGTAACGTCGGCAACAGATCGCGTGGATCGGACGGCGGCGAGCTGGCCAGCTGGCCGGGCTGCCCCGGCCTGGCATGGCCGGACGGCCCCGGATGGGCCTGGCCCGGCTGACCGGGCGGCCCGGGGTGCCCGAGCAGGGTCGGCGGGCTCGGCTGGCCGGGCGCCATCAGCCCCGGCGCGATCCCCTGGCTCGGCGCCTGGCCCGGCGCCTGGCTCGCAGACCCCGGCGGCTGCGAATCGAGCCCGAGCTGTGC
>DASWOO010000649.1:0-2315 GCA_036404335.1 Kofleriaceae bacterium | reverse complement strand
ATCGCCGAGCGTGCGCAGCGCGCGGGTCACCGACTCGCGGACGTCGTCCTGGGGCTCGATGCCCTTGCCGAGCCGGCCGGTCAGCGGCAGCACCGCCTCGGCCGCCTTGGCGTCGGCGAGCAGGCCCGCGGCGGCCGCGCGGGTCACCGGGTCGGGGCTGGCCAGCATCGGCACGACCAGCGGCACCCAGCGCGCCCGGGCATCGGGGAACCGCCTGAAGCTCTCCATCGCCTGGCGCTGCTTGGTCGGCTCGCTGGTCCGCGCGAACTCGGTCGCGGTCGCGAGCTCGTCGGTCGGCGACGCCTTGCGGAACGCGAACGTGCCGGCGAGGAACGCCGCGAACAGGATCGCGCCGCCGGCGACCTGCAGCACGGCGCGACCCGAGCACCGGCGCGCCTTGAGGAACAGGCCGACGCCGAGCACGACCAGCGCGCCGGCGAACAGGCACACGATCGTCGGCCCGGGGTCGAGCTGCGACAGCCGCGCGGTCTCGAGCCCGACCAGGCTGATCCCGCCGGCGAACAGCCAGCCGAAGATCAGCCGCGCGCGCACCGAGCTGAACAGGAACGCGCCCGCGACCGCCGGGATCACGAGGTACGAGAACACCGGCAGCACGCCGAGCACCGACACGCTCTGCGTGATCAGCAGGCCGAACAGCAGATAGAACAGGAAGTCCCACGCGCGGATCGACATGCCCGCCGCCTCGGCCGCCGCCGGATCGGCGCTGATCTTGATGAACCGGCGGTGGAGCGCGACGAAGATCGCCGCGAGCACGGCGCAGGTCACCGCCAGCTTGCCGAGGATCTCGGGCGTGACCAGCGCGACCCGGCCGGCGATCAGCTCCTTCATCGCCTCGGTGCCGAGCGCGAACCGGTCGGCGAGCACCAGGCCGCCGGCGCTGGCTGCGACATAAATGATGCCGATCAGCGCCTCGTGCGGCACGCGCTCGTGGTGGGTGCGGGTGATCGAGAACACCAGCGCGCCGACCGCGGTGAACGCCCCCGAGTACAGCGTCACCGCGAGCGTGTCGGTGTCGTGATCGTAGCCCATCAGGATCGACCACATCACGCCGAGCGCGGCGATCTGGGCGAGCGCGAGGTCGACGAAGATCACCTTGCGTTCGACGACGTGCATGCCGAGGTACACGAGGATCCCCGACACCACCAGGCACGCCAGGAGCGGCAGGCCGTTGACGTCGGCCAGCTGTGCGAGGTAGCCGCCCACGTTACTTGGCCGCCGCGAGCACGCGGTCGAGCAGCGTGTTGATCAGCCCGAAGTAGTCGTCGGTGCCCGGGGCGCCGCCGAGGTCGATCGGGCTCGACACGATCTTCGCCGACGTCTTGCTGGCGATGAACTCGCCGTCCTTGGTCGGGTAGATCGTGTCGATGAACAGCACCTTGATCTTGTCGTCGTTGATCTTCTTGATCAGCGCCGCGAGGTAGTCCTGCGACGGCGGGATGCCCGGCTTCTCCTCGATCTCGCCGCGGATCTCGATGCCGAACCGGTCGCAGAAGTAGATCCAGGTCTTGTGATACGTCAGGATCTTGAGGCCGCGCAGCGGCTCGGCGCGCTTGAGCCAGCCGCCGAGCTTGTCGTAGGTGTTCTTCGACTTGAGGTAGTCGATCAGCTCGTTGCGCCGCGACAGCCGCTCGAGCTTGCTCGCGCCGTACTCCTCGACCAGCGCGTGGCCGTACAGCTGGTCGTCGATCTTGATGCCGAACGCCTTGAGGTTGGCGGCGTAGGCGTCCTTGCCGTCGGGGTCGACGCGGGTCAGGCCCGCGGCGATGTTGGCGGCGATCTGCTTGACGTTGACCGGGTCGAGCCAGACGTGCGGGTTGCCGTACGGGTGGATGTCGCCCCACGCCTTGGACAGGGTGGTCGGCAGCTCGCGGGTCGTGATCCCCTCCGACGCGATCACGCGGCCCTTCTGGCCGGTCTGGATGTTCGGGTTGCCCGAGGCGTCGGTGACCGCCGAGCCCCAGATGTCGAGGCCGAGGCCGAGCTCGACGAACAGGTCGGCGTTCTTGGCCATGACCTTGAACGTCGGCTTGGCGACCAGCGTGTGCGGGTCCTGGTTGGGCTTGGCCAGCGCCGAGACGCTGACCCGATCGCCGCCGACCTCGCGGGCGACGCCGGCGAGGACGTTGAGCGTGGTGACGACCTGGACCTTCTTGGCCGGCGCCGCCGGGGCACGCGAGGACGAGACCGCGATCGCGACGACCGCGAGGATGGCAGTGAATAGCGACTTCATGGGACGACTCCTAGCGATTGACCCAGTACGGCTCGGTGGGGTGGGAGCCGAAGACGACGTTGAC
>DASWOO010000648.1:0-3084 GCA_036404335.1 Kofleriaceae bacterium | reverse complement strand
CACTGGTCGAACCATGAACTCGTCCGCGCTTGGTCGACTACGTGCTCGCCGGCACGTCCGGTCGCGATCGCCGCTGCGCTTGACGCTCCACTCGACCACGGCGCGCGCCCAGGCGCCGACGCTCGCCGCCTTCACTTGACTCGGGTTCGCCGGCACGGCCGTCACCATCGGGCTCGCGATCGCGGCCACCGCGATCACTCCCGAATCCTGCTCGTCCGCTTCACCTCGGCCACGTTCCGCGCCCCACGCGCCGAGCCTGCCAGCCCGCTCGCGATCCTGGGGCGGGTAGCGACCGGGCAGGCGGCCACCGACACGGCCAAGGTCCGCAGCATCGAGCACGGCCGGACCGCCGACCCGCCCCGAGTTCGATCGGCGCGCTTGAGCGGGCGTGCTCGGCGAAGTCGACACCAAGGTGCGCGCTGCGCGACGGCGACGATGAGCTGGCGTGCGCGTCTCGACCACGCACTCGTTTGCGACGAAGTGGCTGGTACCACGGCTGCCTCGCTGCACCGAGCGCTATCCAGCTCGATCTCTAGATCGACGGCGACGACCGCGTGGTCGAGCTCGACACCGGCGGCTGCGACATCGCTGTGCGTTACGCCCGGCTCGCCGCCGACGATCGCGACGCGCTCTACCGCGAGCGTATGATCGTGGTCTACAGCCCTGCGCTGCACGCCGCCGACGCGCCGCTGCCAAAGCTGCTGCGCTATCCGCCGCTCTACGACGACACGCCCGAGCCGTGGCTCCGCCTGCTCGTTGATCACCACCTGCTCGCCCGCCGCCGCGATCTATCGCGCGGTTACATCCACGCCCGCCTCGTGGTCCAAGCCGCGGTCCGGCCTCGGCGTCGTCCTCGCGCCCTACGCCATCGCCGCCGACGATCTCGCGGCTGGCCGCCTCTGTCGCGCGCGCGGCCCGCCGGTCGCTTGATGGTCAGCCCGCATCAGCGCGGCTCGCCAAGGTCCAGTGGTTCGCCGCCTCGCTGCGCGCCGAGTCGCCCATCGCACTGAATCCTGCGGTGAGCGCCGACGCGCGTCGCGGAGCGCGGCGGCTGTTTCTCGTCTTCTGTCATCGTTTTTACCGGCCGGACCTTCACGTCTGCGAAAAGCGGCCGGCTAAGAACCCCGAAGGCTCACGACCTGGTGCCGCGCGGCCCCCCGTCGCCCAAGGGGGATCGCCGGATCGCACGCGACCGTGGGCGTTCCAGCGACGACCTCGGTGAGCACTCACGCCCACGCAGGACGCCGCGCGCGTACGGCAACGCCGCAGGAGATTGACTATGTCCGTGAAATGGCTTGTGAGAGTGAGTGCCACGTTGTTGGTCGTCGCGACGGCAGGCTCGGCGGTTGCCGGGCCACTCGTGATCAGCGAGTTCCGCCTGCGTGGCCCCAGCGGGGCCAATGACGAATTCATCGAAATCTACAACCAGGACGCCACCGCGCACACGGTGACTGCGAGCTCCGGCACCGGATATGGATTGGCCGCCTCCGACGGTGTCACGCGCGCCACCATCCCGAACGGGACGGTGATCCCCGCGCACGGCCACTTCCTGATCGTCAACTCGACCAGCTATTCCCTGGCGAATTACCCGAGCGGCAACGGGACCACGGCCACCGGCGACGCCACCTACACCACCGACATTCCAGATAACGCCGGTATCGCGCTGTTCAACAATAACGTCAGCGCCGGCGGCTATATCCTGGCCAATCGGCTCGACGCGGTTGGCTCGACCTCGGAGGCCAATACCCTTTACAAGGAGGGGACTGGCTACGCGCCGCTGTCCGCGTTCTCGATCGACTACGCGTTCCAGCGCGACGCGTGTGGCAAGTCCGGCAGCATCACCACCACCGGCGACTGTCCGAGCGGCGCCACCATCAAGGACACCAACAACAACGCCGCGGACTTCTTCTTCGTGGACACCAACGGCACCAGCGCCGGCGCCGGCCAGCGCCTGGGCTCGCCTGGCCCCGAGAACGCGTCCGGCCCGCTGACCAGCGGCACCGGCCTCGGGCAGGCGCTGCTCGACACCTGCGTCACCGACATCTCGGCGCCGAACTGGGTCCGCGACCAGACCTCGGACCCCGCCAACAACTCGACGTTCGGCACGCTGGATCTTCGCCAGACGTTCACCAACAACACCGGTGGCAGTCTGACCCGGCTGCGGTTCCGCATCGTCGACCTCACGACCTTCCCGGCGCCGTCGGGCTTCGCCGATCTCCGCCCGCGGACGTCGACGGCCGTCGTCGTCACGGTCGACCGGCCGCCGTGCACCACGGGCACCAGCAACATCACGGTCGCCGGGACCACGCTCGAGCAGCCGCCCAGCCAGCCCAACGGCGGCGGCTTCAACTCCAGCATGTCGGTCGACACGATCACGCTCGCCCAGCCGCTCGCTGCCGGCGCGACGGTAGACGTCCGGTTCTTGCTCGGTATCCAGCAGACCGGCCGCTTCAAGTTCGGGCTGGTGCCCGAGGGCCTACCGGCGGCCGGCTTCGCGAACAACGTGCTGATGTACGACGGCTGCACCGACGGCACCTGCCCGACCCCGACCATCAACCAGGCCACGACCCAGACCGATCCGGCCAGCACGTCCCCGGTGAACTTCACCGTCGTGTTCAACCGGGCCGTGACCGGGTTCGACGCCGCCGACGTCGTGCTCAGTGGCACCGCCGGCGCCACCACCGCCACCGTCACCGGCAGCGGCACCACTTACAACGTCGCGGTCAGTGGCATGACCGCCAGCGGCACGGTCATCGCGACCATCAAGTCGTCGGCGGCTATCGACTCCAACAACGTGCCCAGCGTGTCCTCGACCAGCACCGACAACACGGTGACGTTCAACCTCGACACGACCCCGCCGACGGTGACCATCGATCAGGCCGCCGCCCAGCTCGACCCCACCAACACGTCGCCGATCCACTTCACCGTGGTGTTCAGCGAGCCGGTCACCGGCTTCACCGGCAGCGACGTGGTGCTCGGCGGCACCGCGGGCGCCACCACCGCCACCGTCTCCGGCAGCGGCACGACCTACGATGTCGCGGTCACCGGCATGACCGGCGACGGCACGGTCACCGCCGACCTAGC
>DASWOO010000647.1:0-3513 GCA_036404335.1 Kofleriaceae bacterium | reverse complement strand
GACGCCGAACGAGTAGATGTGCGTGGCGTACGGATGCCGCAGCTTCGACGCGAGCTGCGCCTCGCGCAGGAACCGCTCCTTGGCATTGGAGCTCTCGTGCTTGCGCTCGCGCATCACCTTAATCACGAGCTCGCGGCCGAGCTTCAGCTGCTGCCCCTTGTAGACGATGCCGCCACCGCCTTGACCGATGGGCTCTCGCAGCACGTATTCGCCCACGGTTCGACCGTTGAGATCGCGATTCATCATCTGCGCTCCTCGGCCTCGAACCGTAAACAATGCTCAGGCGAATCCGGCGCTGATCCGGTGCCGCATCTTGCTGCGTTTTGCGGATTTCTCGACGGCGAACCCGGAGATCTTGCAGCATCGATCCGAATCTCGATCTGATGCTAATTTTGAAACGCACCGCATCATCGCTATTAGCAGTAACGAGTGCGATGCCGCACGATGCGCCGACCTATGCCGACATCCTGCCGGGGACAGGTCGCAGGCCGCGGCTTTGACCGAGCTCAGCGCGGGCTGATCAGCGCGGCGATCTCGGGCAGGGCGGCGTAGGCCGCGCGCCACGCCGGATCCTCGAGGCCGTTCAGCTTGCGCAGCGCCGAGGCGCGGCCGTGCTCGCGCAGGAGGCGGCCGTGGTCGGGCGCTCCGGCCGTGTCGAGGACCTCGGCGCAGGCGAGCAGGACTTCCTCTTCGGAGCCCTCGAGGTACTTCTGCGCGTTGATCGCGGCGAGCGCGTGCTGGACCAGGGCGATCGCGTCGGCGTCGCGCTGGCCGAGTCGGGACAGGGCGAGCGCGTGGCGGGCGACGCCCTGGATCTCGTAGCCGAGCAGGGTCGCCGTGCGCGCGACGGCGGAGCCCGCGGAGGCGTCGGCGATCGCGGCGTCGAGCGCGCCGGCGCGCAGGTGGGCGCCGGCGCGGGTGACGAGGGCGTTGGCCTCGAGGTAGCGGGCGCCGAGCCGGCGGGCCTCGTCGAGCGCCTCGTCGAGCAGGCGCATGCCGTGCGGGTGGCCGCGCAGCAGCTCGCAGGTGCCGGCGTAGATCAGGCAGTCGGCGCGCGACCAGCGCGAGTTGGTGCGCGACAGGATGTCGAGCGCGGCCGCGAACATGCCGGCCGCCTGGTCGAACAGGCCGACCTCGAGCAGCACGATGCCCGCGACGCTCAGCGCGTCGCCCTCGCGGCCGCGGTCGCCGTAGCGCCGGCACAGCTCGAGCGAGCGCTCGGCGCTGCGCATCGCCGCCGAGAAGTTGCCCAGGCACATCTCGATCACCGCGACGTGGTTCATCACGATGCGCTCGAGCCAGGGGTCGCGGGTCTGCTCGATCATCTCGAGCACCGGCTGGTACGCGTCGCGCGCCGCCTCGTAGTGCGCGCGCAGGAGGTGGATCCGGCCGCGGCCGACCATCGCCGCCATCTCGTCGGCGACCGCGTGCTGGCGGTGGAACAGCTCGCGCGCCGCGCCGACCACGGCCAGCGCCTCATCGAACCGGCCGACGCGCTCGAGGATCTCGCCGCGCACGCGCAGCGCCTCGCCGCGCAGCCGGTCGTCGCCGATCGTCGCGGCGTGGGTTTCGGCCGCGACCGTGGCGTCGCCGGCGCGCGCGTAGTCGCCCAGCCGCAGCATGCGCTGGGCTCGCCGGATCGCGACGTCGGCGAGCGCGGCCGGCTCGCCGGCGCACAGCTGCTCGAGCTGATCGAGGTCGCCGGCGTCGGCCGCCAGGTCGCCCTGCAGCCGGTGGGCCTCCTCGCGGCCGGCCAGCGCCTCGCGGCGGCGCGCCTTCGACGTCGGGCTCGGCGGGGCGGTCCCGAGCTCGCGCTCGAGGCCGAGCGTGCGGGTGAAGCACGCGATCGCCGCGTCGGCGTCCGACGCCGACATCGCCAGCCGGCCGGCGCGCAGCCAGAACGCCGCCGCGCCCGCGGCCTCGCCGCCGCGCTCGAGGTGCTCGGCGATGTCCGCGGGCGGCTCCTCGCGCCCGGCGAAGAACCGCGACGCCAGCAGCCGGCCGACCCGCGCGTGGGTCTCGCGCTGGGCGCGCGCCGACAGCGACTCGTACACGACCTCGCGGACCAGGCCGCGCGCGAACGCCAGCTCGCCCTCGCTCGCGCCGGCCGCGCCGTCGGACCGGACCAGGCAGCCGGCGGCGACCAGCTCGTCGAGCTCGCGCTCGAGGCTGTCCTCGCCGAGCAGCTCCTCGAGCAGGCGGACGCGCAGGGTGCCGCCGATCACCGACGCGAACCGCAGCGCCGCCTTGGCCTTGCCGCTCAGCCGGTCGATCCGCGCCGACACCACGTCGCGCGCCGACGCCGGCACGTCCTCGCCGGCCGCCGGGCCCGCGTCGCGCACCGCCTCGGCCAGCTCCTCGACGAACAGCGGGTTGCCGCCGCCGCGCGCCAGCACCGCGGCGATCGCCGTCGGCGTGGCCGCGTCGCCGAGCCGGTCGACGATCAGCGCGCGCAGCTCGCCGCCGACCAGATCGCCCAGCGTGAGCACCGCGTCGGTCGCCGGCGGCGGCGCACCCTCGGGCCGCATCGTCAGGAGCAGCAGCTCCGGGCCGACCGCCGGCATGCCGAGCATGTGGCGCAGGACCTCGAGGCTCGCGCTGTCGGCGAGGTGGATGTCCTCGACGATGGTCAGGGCCGGGCGCTCGCGGCTGGCGATCGCGGTGCGAAACGCGGCGATGCCGGCGGAGATCCGCGGCCGCAGATCGGCGACCTCGCGGGCGGCGAGGCCGACGCCGTCGCGCAGCTCCATCGCGCGATCGAGATCGGTCGCGATCACCCGGGCGCGCTCGGGCGCCATGCCGTGGCGCGCCATCACCCGCAGCAGCCGGCGCACGACCTCGGCGCGCGCGGCGCGGCCCCGCGACGGCCGCATCCCGAGCGTCGATTGATAGACGTCGATGATCGTCGAGAACGGGGTCAGCCGGCTCGCGGGGCTGGCCTGCGTGGTCGTGACCTGCAGCGGCTCGTGGGCGTGGCGCGCGACCAGCTCGGCGACCAGCCGGCTCTTGCCCGCGCCGGCCGCGCCGGCGAGCAGCACGCACGATCGGTGGTTGCCGGCGGTGGTGCGCGCGAGCCAGGCGTCGAGCTCGGCGAGCTGCTGGACGCGGCCGACGAACTTGCCGCGGCGCTCGAGCCGGGCGCGGACCCGCTCCTCGAAGCCTAGCGGGCCGACGACCTCGATCACGCGGCTCTGGCGCGCGATCCGGCGGCCGGCGGGCAGCTCGCGCAGCTCGTACAGGCTGCTCGTGACCCGCCCGGCGCCGCAGACGAACAGCGGGCGATCGGGCGCCGCCTCGCGGGCCAGCACGCGGGCCTCGTCGATCGCGTCGCGCAGGATCTCCGGCGTGGTGTCGACGCGGGCGACGGTGACGGTCGGCGCGACCGGGCCGGCGCCGGCCGCCGAGGTCGCCACGCCGGTGCGCGCGCCGATCTGCAGCACCGGCGCGTGGCCGTCGATCGCGGTGTCGCGGGCGAGCGCCGCGGCGTCGAGCGCCCAGCCCATCGCGGTCGCG
>DASWOO010000646.1:0-1926 GCA_036404335.1 Kofleriaceae bacterium | reverse complement strand
GGCCCGGCCGTTCACCACGCACCACAACGCGCTCGACCTCGATCTGTTCCTGCGCATCGCGCCGGAGCTGTACCTCAAGCGCCTGGTCGTCGGCGGGTTCGAGCGGGTCTACGAGATCAACCGCAACTTCCGCAACGAGGGCCTGTCGCGCAAGCACAACCCCGAGTTCACGATGCTCGAGTTCTACCAGGCGTACGCGACCTATCACGACCTGATGGACCTGACCGAGGACATGCTCGCGACCGTCGCGCGCGACGTCAACGGCAAGACCAGCGTGACCTGGGACGGCGCGGACATCGAGCTCGGCGCGCCGTGGCGCCGGCTGACCGTGCTCGACGCCGTGCGCGAGCTCGGCGGCCTCGACCACGCGACCCAGATCTTCGAGGATCCCGAGGTCGCGGCCGAGGCGGCGATCACCGCCGGCGTGCCCGCGGTCGACGTGCTGCGCGTCCTGACCACGCCGCTGGCCGAGAGCGCCGAAGGCTATAAGGCGGCGTTCAAGCAGGCGAGCGAGCGGCCGGCGCTGGCGAAACGCCTGGTGGAGCGCTATGCCGATGACCTGACCCGGCGGATCGCCGCCGGTCACCTCGGTCACCTCGTGTTCGAAGCCACCGCAGAGGCCAAGTTGGTCCAGCCGACGTTCCTGACCCAGCACCCGCTGGCGCTGTCGCCGCTCGCGCGCAAGAACGACGCGGACCCGGCGTTCACGGATCGGTTCGAGCTGTTCGTCAACGGCCGCGAGATCTCCAACGGGTTCTCCGAGCTCAACGATCCCGACGACCAGCGGTCGCGGTTCCAGGCGCAGATCCGGGCCAAGGCCGCCGGCGCCGACGAGACGATGGACTTCGACGAGGACTACTGCCGCGCGCTCGAGATCGGCCTGCCGCCGACGGCGGGCGAGGGCATCGGTGTCGACCGCCTGGTCATGCTGCTGACCGGCCAGGCGTCGATCCGCGATGTCATCCTGTTCCCGCTGATGCGACCGGAGTGAGAAGCGCGCCGATGCAAGCCGAACCCCGATTCGCCGATGACCCCGACGCCGCGCCGCGCGGCGGCCTGGGCTACAAGACGTTCGTCGCGTGGCGCTACCTGCTGATCTCGCGCGGCAAGATCTCGCCGCGGGTCAGCCTGGTGCTGCTGATCTGCGCGCTGCTGCTCGTGGTCGTCAGCGTGGCCACGGGGTTCGTGCCCGAGCGCAGCGCCACGCTGAGCGCGCTGCGCTATGCCCAGCTCGGGCTCGCGATCGCGTGGGCGTCGATCACGGTGATCGGCGTGCTGCGCTACTCCAAGGTGACGCTGGGCGTGTTCCTGGCCGGCACGTTCCTGGTCGTGGCCGGCGCGGTCGGCACCAAGATCCTCGGCGTCGAGCGCTCGCCCGATACGCTCGAGCTGATCGGCGGCTGGCGCGGGGTCGCCCTGCAGATCGCAAATGGCGCGGCGATCTTCGGCGCGGTGCTCGCCGGCCTGGCCCTGTTCTTCGGCCGGCTGCGCGCGTCGTTCACGTTCTTCAGCACGGTGCCGATCGGCGGCGTGTGGATCGGCACCGCGGCGCTGGTCGCGGTGCTGTCGGTGATGAGCGGCTTCGAGTCGGACCTGCGCTCGAAGATCCTCGGCTCCAACGCGCACATCCAGATCACGCGCGAAGACGGCGACTTCACCGAGTGGCGCGACGTCAAGGCCAAGATCGACAAGATGCCCGGCGTGGTCGCGTCGACGCCGTACGCGGTCAGCGAGGTCGTGATCGCGGCCAACAGCACCGGCCAGAACGTCATCATCAAGGGCATCGATCCAGACTCGGTCGGCAAGGTGACCGACCTGGTCAACGATCTCGAAGGCGATCACGACGGCATGAAGCGGCTGGCGCCGATCGTCGTCGACCACCACGATCTGCGCGTGCCGCAGCCGGCGCCCGGCGCGGCGCATCCC
>DASWOO010000645.1:0-7077 GCA_036404335.1 Kofleriaceae bacterium | reverse complement strand
GCCGGCGTTGCCCGCGCGCAGCGCCGCGATGCCGGCGGCGTGGCGGGCCTCGGCCAGCGCGGTGCGGTGGCGCTGGATCATCGGGCCCTGCGCCCGGCCGGCGACCTTGTCGAGCGCGGCCACCGCGATCGCCGGATCGCCGCCCGCGAGCTCGCTCGCCGCCCAGTCGAGCGCGATCTCCGCCGCCTCGCCGCGCGCGCCGGCCAGCGCGCCGTCGTAGATCGGCCGCGCCCCGAGGACGTCGCCGGTCAGCGCCCGCGCCCGGGCGTACAGCATCGCGGTCGCCGGCGCCGGATCGAGCTGGCGCGCGTGGTCGAGCGCCTCGGCCGCCTCCGCCGCGTGGTCGCCGGCCAGCCGGGCGACGCCGAGGTCGCGCCAGATCGCGGCCGTGCCGTCGAGCTGCGCCGCGCGGGCGAGCATCGGCTCGGCGAGCTTGGCGCCGTCGGCGAGCCGGGCGACCGCGACCGCGGCCAGCGCGTCGGCGAACAGCCGGGCCGCGCGCGGCGCCTTGGTGTCGACCTCGGGCTCGAGCGTCCGGGCCGCGGCGTCGACCTGGCCGCCGGCCAGCTGGCCCCGCGCGACCAGCGCGCGCAGCGACGCGTCGGTCGGCAGCGCGTCGACCGCCGGCTGGAGCCGGGCGACCACCTGCGGCGCCTGGTCGGCCGCGAACAGCGACAGGCCGAGCTCGGCCCACCACTCGGGGTCGCTCGCCGCCGGCTCGGGCGCGCCGAGCCGCTCGAGGATCGCGACCGCGGCCCTGGCGTCGCCGCCGCGGCGCACGACGCTGGCGAGCTTGACCGACCACGATCGGCGGCCGGGCTCGAGGTCGCGGGCGAGCTCGAGCTCCTTGCGCGCCTCGCCGACGTTGCCGCGCTGCTCGTAGGCCTCGCCGACCAGCGCGTGGCCCGCGGCCGACCTGCCGGCGCGGCTCAGGTAGCGCTGGCCGCGCTCGATCGCCGCCGACGCATCGCCCAGCGCCAGCGCGCAGCGACCGTCGACCAGCCAGATCTCGGGGTGCGCCGCCGCGGCCGGCTCGAGCTCGCGCAGCGCGCCGCGCGCCTTCTTGCAGTCGAGCGCGGCCTGGGCCCAGGCCTGGCCGAGCCGCGCGCGCAGATCCGACGTCCGCGCCTGCCCGGCGTCGGCCACCGCCTGGTCGAACGCGGCGAGCGCCCGCGCCGGCTGGCGATCGCGCAGGTAGGCATCGGCCAGCGCCATGCGATGCGGCGCGTCCTCGCCGGCGAGCTCGCGCGGCCGGTGCGCGAAGTAGCCCTCGAACGCGCCGACCGCGCCCGCCCACTTGCCGGCCTGGTACCGGTGCTCGCCCAGGATGATGTCGGCGTCGTAGCGCTTGGGATTCGCGGTCACGATCTGCTGGAGCAGCGGCACGCCCGCCGCCGGATCGCCGGCGCGCACCAGGTGCTCGCCGAGCGCGGTCAGGACCTCTTCATCGTTGGGCGCCAGCAGCTGGGCGCGGCGCATCAGCGCGACGCCCTCGCGATACTGCTTGCGCTGCCAGTACACCGCGGCGCGCAGCACGTAGCTCTCGATCCGCCGCGGGTTCAGCGCGATCGCCTGATCGAACGCCTTGGCCGCGGTGTCGAGATCGTGATCGCGCAGCGCGGTCCGGCCCTCGCTGACCAGCGCGGTGCTCTCGTCCTCGCCCTGGGTCAGCCGCTGGGCCGCGGCCGGCGCGGCCCGGACGGCCGCGATCGCGAGCACCAGCGCGGCGACCAGCCGATCAGTACGCATAGCCGACCTTGACAGAGAGCTCCCTGCCCTCGGCGGGCACGCGCGGGATGATCTTGAGGTCGCCCTGCGCGTCGATCGTCCGGTCGTAGTCGCCCGGGGTCGGGACCTGCTCGCGCGTGCCGATGATGTTGCGGACGCCGGCGGTGACGTCGAACCCCGCGATGCCGGGCGCGTACAGCGTCGCGTTCCAGCCGACCCAGCCCGGGCTGTCGGGCGACTGGACCGTGTCGTCGGACCGGGTCCGGCGCGCGCCGACGTAGCTCAGCTCGGTCGAGACGTGGACCCGGCCGAACAGCTTGGGCGTCGAGATCCCGCCGCTCGCGGTGATCGCCGGCGCGTTGACGGTCCGGCCGTAGACGAAGTCGCTGCCGAACGTGTTGGTCATCGCGTCGACCAGCTCGGTCTCGCCGACCCGGCTGTAGGCGAAGCCGCCGAACCCGTACCAGCCGCGGCTGTCGCGGTACGAGCCCTCGGCCTCGACGCCCATCGATCGCAGCTTGCCGCCGTTGACGAACTCCTGCTGGCCGTTGCGGAGCGGATCGTCGACCACGGTCTCCTGCTCGATGAGCTTGCTGACCGTCCAGTGGTAGGCCGACAGCCGGAGCGACAGCCCCGGCAGCGGCTTGGCCCACAGGATCGCCTCGTAGCTGCGGATCTCCTCGGGGTCGATCGTCAGGTTGCCCTTGAAGTCCTTGCCGTCGTCGAACGCGCTCTCGAACGCGCTCGCGGCCCGGAATCCCTCGGTGTAGAGCAGCTTGAGGCCGTACTTCTCGGGCCGGGAGAAGAACAGCGCGACCCGCGGCGAAAGCTTGGTGCGGAAGTCGGTCGCGGCGTCGTGGTGGATGTCGTAGCGCAGCCCGGCGGTGGCGCCGAACCACTCGACCGGCTCGGCGTCGAGCTCGGCGTAGGTGCCGTCGTTCTCGTAGCGATAGCCGGCGTCGAGGTCATCGGGGCCGCCGCCGTCCTCGCGCGCGCTGCTGACCGTATTGTTGAAGTTGGCCTCGGTGCCGGCGGTCAGGCCGAGCTTGCCGCTCGCGAGCAGCTCGTAGCGCACGCGGGCCTCGGCGCCGCCGGTCTGCGCGGTGCCGACGGTGATGAACGCCGGGTCGGTGCCGGCGGGCGGCGCGAAGTCGTCGTACTGGTAGAAGTTGCCGTAGAGCCGGCCGGTCAGCGACAGCCGGTCGGAGAACGTGTGGGTGTGGCCGCCCTCGGCGAGCAGCTGGGTGTCGTGCAGGTGGTACGGCCGGCCCGCCGGGTCGACGTCGTACGGCGCGAACGGCGATTGCCGCTCGTAGCGATAGGCGCGGAGCTGGGCGAAGCTGCCGCCGTACACGCCGCTGAGCCCGCCGCCGATCGCGTACGAGCCGTCGTCGGTCAGCGCCTGGTCGGTGATCTCGGGGACGTGGTTGGTGTCGCCGATCCGGTTCATGAAGTGGACGCTGCCGCGCAGCTGGTGGCCGACGTCACCGACGGTGAACCCGGCGCTCGCGGTCGGGCCGTTGACGCTGTTGACCGCCGCGGTCGCCCACACGCCGCGGGTCTCGGCGGCGCCGCGGGTCACGATGTTGATCGTGCCAAAGAACGCGTTGGTGCCGTAGAACGACGACACCGGCCCGCGGATCACCTCGATGCGCGCGACCTCGTCGATCGACACCATGGCCTCGTAGCCCAGGCCGGCGAACGCGCCCCACGCCTCGTTGACCGACGCGCCGTCGATCAGCACGAGCAGGCGGGTGTTGAAGTCGCCGGGGATCTGCAGGCCGCGGATGCCGATCGAGTAGGCCAGGCGGTTGTCGACCAGGTACGCGCCGGCGACGCCGGCGATCGCCTCGCCGAGCGTGCGGTAGCCGAACCGGCGGATCCGGTCGCCGCTGATCACGGTCACGGCCGAGGCCACGTTGCCCAGGCTCTGCTCGCGCTTGGCGGCGCCGACCACGACGTCCTCGGACACCGCCGAGGCGGCCAGCACCGTGGCCGAGCTGACCGGCGCGTCCTCGGCCGCGGGCAGCGGCGGCAGGTCGGCAACATCGACCGCCGGCGCGGGCACCGGCGCGGGCTCGTCGGCGCGCGCGACGCCGCTGCTGGCCACCACCAGCAGCGCACATAACCTCTGCTTCGACATCCACCCTCCCGGAAGCTCGCCCCGTGTCACGCGGCCCCTCGGCCGGCGGTCTGGCGCGTCGGGGTCTGCACCGGATCGAACTGGCACAGGACCAGCGTCACGTCGTCCTCGGCGATCGCGCCCTCGGCGTACTGCTCGACGCTCGCCACCACGCGGTCGCGCAGCGAGACCAGCGCCTGGCCATCGTCGAGCTGCGAGCCGACCAGGATCTTGCGCAGCCGGCGATCGCCGAACAGCTTGCCCGCCGGGTTCGAGCGCTCGACCAGGCCGTCGGTGAACGCCACGAACAGATCGCCGGGGTGGAGCTGGAGCGAGCCGCGCCGGATCTCGACCGCGATCGAGCGATCGCCCAGCGGGTTGCCGCTCGCGGCGATGATGCTCGGCTGGCCGAGCACGCGCTCCGCGCCGAGCCCGACGACGTACGGAAAGTTCTGCCCGGCGTTGGCGTAGTGCAGCACCGCGGTCTGCGCGTCGAACAGCGCGGCGAACGCGGTCATCAGCACGTTGCTGTCGCCGAGCTGGCGGATGCCCGAGTCGATCGCGCGCAGCACGGTCTCGGGGGTGAGCAGCTTCTCGTCGATCGCCGACAGCGCCTCGACCGCGCCGCGCGCGGTGGCCGCGACCATCGCCGAGTGCAGGCCGTGGCCGGTCGCGTCGCCGATCACCAGCAGCATGCGGCCGCCGCTCAGCTTGCGGTACGTCCACCAGTCGCCGCCGCAGCTCGACGCCGGCATGCAGTAGCCGACGACCTTGAGCGCGCCGTGCTGGTCGAGCGTCTCGGGCGGCAGCATCGCCTGCTGGACCTGGCGCGCCAGCGTCATCTCCTTCTCGAGCGACGCCTTCTGCGCCTGCTCGACCAGCAGGCTCTTGATCTCGTCCGACATCATGTTGAACGTGTGGGCGAGCACGCCGAGCTCGTCGCGCCGGCCCTCCGGCACGCGGCTGTTGAGATCGCCCGACGCGATCCGCTCGGCCTGCGCGGTCAGCTCCTTGATCGGCTTGGCGAGCCGGCTGCCCTGCAGCGCGGCCGCGGCGATGCCGATCGCGAGCACGAGCAGCGATACGCCGAGCGCCCGGTTGCGCGCGGCGCGGGCGACGTCGGCGGCGGTGTTGAGCGAGCGGGCGAGCTCGGCCTCGAGCCCGGCGGTCGACACTCCCATCCGCAGCTTGCCGACGACGCTGGCGCCCAGCTTGATGTCGCTGCCGTAGACCCAGTCGGTGTCCTTGATGTTGGCGCGCGCGACCTCGTTGTCCTTGGCGCCGTCGCGCAGCCGGAGCTCGAGCTGGCTCAGCGTGGCGGCGTCGGGGACGGCGACGCCCTGCGCGGCCGCCTGGGCGACCACGGCGCGGTTGTCGCTGAGCACGACCAGCCAGCGCACCCGGTTGTCCTTGCTCTGCTGGTCGTTGGCGACCGCGGTGTCGAGCACCGGCTTGACGTCGGTGTAGGCGTTACCGCCGAGCGGCAGCGCGACCGCGGCGGCCACCGACTGGACGACCAGGCTCGACTCGCGGGTGATCGACCGCTCGCCGGCCGCACGGCGCTCGGTGATCTGGTCCTCGGCGATCTCGGTGATCGCGCGCTGCGCGAACAGCGTGGCGGTGCCCACGGCCACGGCGACGACGATCGACGTTGCGACAATGAGCTTGACCGAGATCGGAATCCCGGCGCGAACAGGGCGCACCGCTGCAGCCACGGCGGCAGGTTAGAGAATCCGTCGAAGCGACGCAATCGACCAGCATACGATGCTGCGGCTTTCGAAGGAAGTCACGTCCCCGGTGACCGACCAACAATGCGGCCGGTTGCCGCGGCGCGGGCCACTGCGAGTTCGAACAGTGTCTCGAGCGGTGTCGCAGCGGCGTCGCCTTCGAGCAGGCGGAGCGCGCGGGCGATCGCCTCGATCGTCGACACCATGCCGGGGCCCGGTGACGCGCGCAGCCGGGCGACCGGCATCGGCGCGTCGGGCAGCTGCAGCATCGGCAGGCCGCGCAGGCCCGTGAGCTTGCGATACATCCGACGCGCCTGCGCCCAGGTCGCGTCGAGGACGATCAGCTGCCTGGGCGGCGGGACCGGGGCCTCGTGGAGCTCCTTGCCCGCGGGGTACAGCAGCCACGCGCCGTCGAGCGGCGGCAGGACCGCGAGCCCGTCCTGGCCGGCGTGCTCGACGATCTCGCTGTTGGGCAGCGCCAGGTGCGCGAGCCGGCCCGAGTTCGACGATCGCAGCCGCTCGGAGAAGTGACGGACGATCACGATCCGAGTCCGCGTCACGACCGTCGGGATCGACGCGCACAGGCAGAGCCGGCGCTGCAAGAAGCAACGCGGGCAGCGCTCGAGCGGCCGGTCCTCCGACCGGTCCGGATCAGCCATGGCGCGCAGCCAGCATGGCGCGGCCGATGACCTTCAGCGCCAGGATCGGTTTGACGCCCTCGAAGATCGGCAGGACCTGCGCGTCGATGACGTGGCGGCTGATCGCGTACTCCTCGGCGTAGCCCCAGCCGCCGTGCAGCAGCTGGCCGAGCTGGGTGACCTCGACGGCGACGTCGCACGCGAACAGCTTGGCCATCGCGGCCAGCGGCGCCGCCGCGCGCTCGTCGGCGTCCATCGCGGCCGCGGCGGCGTAGGTGATCGCGCGCGCCGCGGTCAGCCGCGACGCCATGCGCCCGAGGTGATAGCGGGTCAGGCCGTAGCTGCCGATCGGCTGGCCGAACTGGCCGCGCTCGACAACATACGCCGCGGTGTGATCGAGCGCGGCCTGTGCCAGGCCGCACGCGCGGCCGCCGGTCTGCAGCCGGCCCGCCGCGAACCCGGCCATCTGCAGCGCGAAGCCGCGGCCGAGCCCGGCCTCGCCGCCGACCAGCTGCGCCGCGGGCACGCGCCAGCGATCGAACGCCAGGGTGAACGAGTGCATGCCGCGATAGCCCGGCGTGCGATCGGCCTTGCCGACCAGCGTGCCGCCACCCGGCTGGCTGGCCTCGAAGTCGTGGCCGAGAAACCGCGGCTTGTCGACGATGAACAGGCTCAGGCCCCTGGCGCCGCCGTCACCGGTCCGCGCGAGCAAGGCGATCACGTCGGCGCGGCCGGCGAACGTGCACCACGCCTTCTGGCCCGAGATCAGCCAGCCGGCGCCGCGCTCGTCGGTGATCGGCTCCGCGCGGCACGCCACGGCCGCGACGTCGGAGCCGGTGTTGGGCTCGGTCACGCTGATCGC
>DASWOO010000644.1:0-6503 GCA_036404335.1 Kofleriaceae bacterium | reverse complement strand
GAAGTGCACCGACAGGCCGCGCTCGTTCTGCACGACGTTGAAGCACATGTCCGCCGAGGTGCAGCCGTCGTGGTGGACGACGAACTGCTTGATCACGCCCTTGACCGCCTCGTAGCTGGGGTTCATCCCCATGTTCCACTTCGACGTGCGCAGGCTCGGCCGCGTCGAGTAGCGCTGGGTGTACGGCACCGGCAGGGGGCCGGTCGGGTACTGCCGGCCCGGACCCGCGACGCCGCAGGGCGGCTTGCCGTCGGTCTTGGTCGGGATGCAGTACTCCTTGGTCGCGTCCCAGCCGTTCTCGGTCCAGTTGACGACCGGCGCGTTGATGTTGAACGTCTGGCCGCCGATGATGACGTTTCCGTTTTGCCGCACCATGGTCGAGCCTCCTATTGTGCCAAGAAACGCAGCTCGGTCGAGCCGATCCGGATGCTCATGCCGTGGTCGAGCGACTTCTCGGTGACCCGGACGCCGTTGACGAACGTGCCGTTGGTCGACTGGTGGTCGTAGATGTGCGCGCCGCCGGCGGTGTCGATCAGGATCTGGGCGTGGACGCTCGAGGTGTAGCCGTCGTCGATCACGAGGTGGAGGCCGGGCTGCTTGCCGATGGTGAAGCCGTGGATCAGCGCGATGCGCTGGCCGGCCATCGGCCCAGTGATCACGAGCAGCGCCGGGCCGTGGACGGGGGGCGGCGGCGGCAGCGGCGGCATGACGGGGGCCGGCGGCGCCGCCGGCGGCTTGCTCTGGAACCAGCTGCGCTTGCCGGGTGGCTGCGAGCCGGGCGGCCGGGAGCCGGGCGGGAACGAGCCGGCGGGGAGCACGCCGGGCGGCGGCGGGAAGGCGCCGGGGAGCGCGCCGGGGACGGGCGCAGCGCCGGGGACCTGGCCGGGCACGGCGCCGGGGAACGGCCGGGGCGGCTGGCGCTTCTGGATGATCGCGCCGATCACGCCGAGCACGACCACGGCGCCCAGGCCGACGCCGGCGATCAGCAGGATCCAGCCGAGCACGCCGCGGCCCTGCGGCCCGCGCGGCAGGACGCACGCGCCGCTGTTGCAGTAGCCGGCGCAGGCCTCGCCGCCGCACGACGGCGGCGGGATCGCCAGCTCGTTCGACGTCGCCTCGGTGCGGCCGACCGCGATGACCTTGAGCTTGCCGGCGGGCGGGGGCTCGCTCGGCAGGAAGTAGGTCAGCACGTACTGCTTGTTGATCTCGTCGCGCAGCTGGGCGAACGCCGGCGCCCACGACTCGGCGCCGCCCGAGCGCACCCAGCGGAACGTGCCGAGCGAGCGCTTCGACAGCTCGCCGAGCGTCAGCATCGAGCGCAGGACCTTGTTGGGCGCGAAGCCGAAGCTGTGGATCCGCACGCCCTCGCGCGCGGCGCGCATCCCGAGCTTGGTGACGCGCTCGCGGTCGGCCGAGCGATCGCGGCCGTCGCCGATCGCGATGATCAACTTGCGCAGCGGCCGGTTCTCGATCGACGGCTTGGCCTTCTTGAGCAGCTGCATCGCGCGGTCGAGGGTGTCGACCAGCGCCGGGTCGCCGGTGCTGGTGTCGGCGGCCAGGCCCGCCAGCTTGCCGCGCGCGGCCTTGAGCGGCGCGAGCTTGGCCGAGCCGGTGTTCTCGCCGTAGGCCAGGAACGCGACCTGGGTCCGCTCGCCGAGCGCGGCCAGCACGGTGTCGTCGAACGCCGCGATCACGGCGGGCAGCGCGTCGGCGTAGGCCAGGTTGGCCTGGACGCAGACCACGATCGCGGTCTCGGCGCCGGTCGCGGCGTAGGCGCCGAGGGCGTACGGCGCCTCGAGCTTGCCGCCGCCGACCACCAGGCGGATCGACTTGGGATCGGTCAGATCGAGCAGCTGGCCCTGCAGCGCGAGCGCCGAGAGCTCGACGCGCAGCCGGAGGCCGCCGATCGACGCCGGCTCGAGCTCGACCCGATCGATCACGGCGCGGTAGCCCGGGGCGCCGTCGTCGGCCCACGCCCGCGCGGCCGTGCCGGCGAGCAAGCACGACGCCACCCCGATCACGCACGTGGCCAGCCTCATGAAGGCCTGGAGGTTACCACCGCGTGCGTCGAAATTCAGTCCGGAAGCCGGAACCGGTAGAGCACGGGCACGAAGGTCAGCAGATCCATCTCGGACGTGACCATGCCGTCGGTCCAGTTGTTGACGACCAGGAACAGGCCCTGCGCGTCCACGCGATCCGACAGGACGCCGATATGGTCGGGGCCCGGGCGGCCGGGGAACGTGTCCATGAAGATCACGTCGCCGGGGCGCCACGGGTCCGCGGGATCATCGAGCACGACCGAGTGCGCTTCCCAGTGGCGCTGGAAGTACGGCAGCAAGGTCCCGACCCGGCGCTGGTCGATGTTGGGGTCGCCCGTGCCCTTGACCATCGGGTACGCGCGCCGGGCGCGGCGGATATCGTCGTGCAGCTCCTGCTGCAGATCGATGCCGGCGTTGCGCACCGCGCGGATCACGACGTCGGTGCACACGCCGATCGTGCGCGGCACGTCGCCCATCGGGTACGGCATCGAGATGTATTCCTTGGCGCCGACGGTGTACGCGTCGGCGTTGACGACGGTCTTCTTCGCGCCGATCAGCACGTCGAGCGCGTCGGGGATGCCGTCGCCGTCGCGGTCGGCATGCCAGGCTTTCGGGCCGCCGGGCGCGGTGTTCTGCGCGGTCAGGAGCGGCGCGAGCTCGGCGCGGTCGCCGGGGCGGAGCTGGAGGGTCGCCTCGCCGACCGCGAGCGCGGCCGGGCCGCCGAGCGGGTAGGCCTTGCGCGGGGCGCCATCGATCGACAGGACCAGCACGGCGTGCGTCGGGTCGATCCGAGCGGTGACCCGCGCGGCGGTCAGGCCGTCGGGCAGGGCGAGCTGGATCCGGTCGTCCAGATCGGACCAGATGCCGTGGTCGGCGAGGCCGAGCGAGGTCTCGGCCGGTATCGGCGGCGGAGGAGGCGGCGAGAGGGGGCGTGCCGGGGCGGCGGCGGGCGGCGGGTGGCCGGTGTCGGCCTGGCTCCGACCCGTGCAACCGGTCGAAATCGCCAGGCACAGTGCCAAGATCGGCGTACCGTGCACAAATCGGGAACGGCGGCGCCGCCGCGGTGTCTTACCGCCGATCGACCTCTGTCCGGACGTCATCTGATCCGCCTATCAACGCACGACCCGGCCAATTCGATCGGTTCGTTTGCAAGTTCGACGAATTCTCCCTAAAGATCGAGCAGGAGCCCGATGCACCCCACTGAAATCACCGGCCTCGACACGCTGGCCGCCATCCTCGGCACGATCACCGTCACCGTCTCGCTGCTGACGCTCTTGGGCATGGCGATCATGATGGCGGTGGGCGCGATGTTCCAGAACCGGCCGCTGGTCACGTCGTGGTCGGAGACCGAGCAGCACGCGTTCGCCACGTACGAGCAGCGCGGCGTGGCCTCGAGCTCGCGCGCCTGGGGCATCAGCCTCGGCTGCGCGGCGATCGCGATGGTCGCCGCGGTCGGCGTGTACTTCGGCGTCACGCCGGAGATGAAGAACATGGGCAAGGACATGAACATGTCCAACCTGACCAAGAAGCACGCGCCGGCCGCTCCGAAGCCGGACGCGCCCGCGGCGCCTGCCGCGGCGCCCGCGCCCGCGGCAGATCCGGCGGCGCCTGCCGCGGCACCCGCGGCCGAAGCGCCCAAGCCGTAAGCGCGCTTGCTGCCGCGCGCGCTGATCGCCCTCGCGATCCCGGGCGTCGCGATCCTTGCCTGCGGCCCGCTGCCGGCCCAGGCGCCGCCCGCGCCCGTGGCGCCGCGCATCGCGATCATCGCCGCCGAGCGCAGCGGCCCGGCGATCCGGCTGGTCGCGGTCGACGAGCACGGCGACCGCCAGGTCGAGCTGCTCGCGCCGGCCGCCGGCGCCGCGCGCGACACGCACCCGGCGGTGTCGCCCGATGGCCGCTGGCTGGTGTTCGCGTCGAGCCGCGGCCGGCCGCTCGACGAGACCCGTCTGTGGATCGCCCGGCTCGGCACCGGCGCCGCGCCACGGCCGCTGACCGGGCTGCCAGGTGAATCCATCGACCCGCGCGACGGTGGGAAAAGCCCCGCGTGGGCCGACCCGCGCGACGCGACGCACGGAGGCCCCCTCTGGATCAACCCGCGCGACGCGACGCGCGGAGGGGTGAATGCGCCGGCTGTGCCGGCGCAGAGGGGGCGGGAAGGCCCCCTCTGGATCGACGCGCATCCGGCGTGGCTGCCGGACGGCAGCGCGATCGTGTTCGCGTCGACCCGCGATGGCGGCGACTACGACCTGTGGCGCCTGGCCATCGACCGCGCGACCGGCGCGCCGGGCGCGTTGACCGAGCTGACCCACGGCGCCGGCCACGAGGTCACGCCGGCGATCGCCCCCGATGGCGCGATCGTCTACACCGCGGTCACGCCCGACCCGGTCAGCCACCAGGTCGAGACCCACCTCGAGGAGCGCGCCCCCGATGGCACGATCCGCGTGATCACGCGCGGCCCGGCCGACTCGTCCCCGGCGATCTCGCCCGACGGCCGCTGGCTGGTGTTCTCGCGGCCGGCGATCCACGGCGGCACGCCGGACGCCGAGCTGTGGCGCATGGCCCGGGCATCGGCCCGATCGTCGATCGACGAGGACCTGGGCGACGACGCCCAGCCGCTGGTCGAGCTGCCGCTGACCGACGAGAGCGGCCCGGTCTGGTCGCGCGACGGCCGGTTCGTGTTCGCGACCTCGGTGGTGCGCGGCGCCGACGGCCACGTCGTGTTCTCGTCGATCATCCACGTCGATCTGCGCGCGGCGCGGCCGGTCGCCCGCATGCTCGAGGACCGGGTCGGCGCGATCGTCCGGCTGACCCCGGCGATGACCGCGACCCCGCTCGACGCCGCCGCGCTCGACCGCGACCCCGACTACCTGCCCGAACTCGCCCGCGCGATGGCGCAGCTGATCGATCAGGCGACGCGCGCCACCCCGCCCAACTAGCTACCTCGCTACCACTTCAGCAGCACCTTGCCCGTCGCCTGCTTGGTCTCGAGCAGCTGGTGGGCCGCGGCGACCTCGGCGGCGGGGAACACCTTGCCGACGTGCGGCGAGAGCTTCATCGCCGTCGCCTGGCCGAGCGCGCCGGTCAGCCGCGCCGCCCAGACCGGATCGCGCAGGATGTGGAGCGCGTTGATCGCGAAGATCCCGGTGTTGGCGCTGAACAGCTTGAGCACCGAGATCCGCGGCATCTGGATCAAGGTCTTGGCCACGCGCCACAGGTCGCGCCGCCCGTCCTTGACCCCCGACGACACGCCGATGCACACCATGCGGCCGGCGATGCCCAGCCGCGCGCGCTGCCACTCGATGTTGCCGCCGCCGCTCGAGTTGAGGATCAGGTCGTAGCCGGTCAGCCGGGCGTTGGCGTGAAACTCGTCGAGCGTGTACGCCATAACGCCGAGCTGCTCGATGAACGGCTTCTTGCCCGGCGTGGTGGTGAGCCCGGTGACCTCGGCGCCGAAGTGCTTCGCCATCTGGGTCGCGATCACGCCGACCCCGCCGGTGCCCGGCTCGATCAGCACGCGATCGCCCGCCCGGACCCGCGCCATCTCGGCGACCGCGACGAACGCGGTGAAGTACGCGACCGGCAGCGCCGCGCCGGCCTCGAGCCCCAGGCCGTCGGGCAGCTTGAACACCTGGCGCGCCGGCAGGGTCACCGTCGACGCGTAGCCGCCGAAGTAGCACCCGGCGATCACCGGGTCGCCGACCGCGAAGCCGCGGACGTCGCTGCCCACGGCCGAGATCGTGCCGCTGACCTCGTAGCCCGGCACGAACGGCCGCGGCGGCGCGTCGGGGTACATGCCGATCCGCATCTGGATATCGGCGAAGTTGATGCCGGAGTAGGCGACGTCGATCGCGACCTCGTCCACGCCGGGCGGCCGCGCGTCGATGGTCCGCAGCTGGAGCTGGGACGCGGGCCCGAACTTCGAGATCACGATGTCGCGATGCATGACGCCCCGGTACGGCGCCGGGCCGGGCGTGTCAACGGCGCGGCAGGATCTATCGACTCGTCGGCAGGTGCGCGACGAACCGGCGGACGCTGGTGCGATCGAACTGCGCGGTGGCGTACTGGACGAGCTTGCGGTCGGTCACGTCCTGGTTGGCGACCAGCCGCATCAGCGTCAGCGCCAGGTCGGCGTCCGCGATCGACCACGCGCCGAAGATCGGCCCGGCCTCCTCGGGGATGAGCGCGAGCGCGATCCGCACGAGCTCGTCGGCCTCGGCCCGCGCCGCCTCCGGCATCGGCTTGGCGTTGGGCCGGCCGAACACCGTCGACGTCGGCCGGGCCTCGCGCAGCGCCTGCAGGTTCATCCGCAGATACAGCATGATCTGCCGGGCCCGGGCGCGCTGGACCGGCTGGGCCGGCAACAGCCGGACGTAGCCAGGGGCCGGATAGATCTCGTCCAGGTACTCCGAGATCGCCAGCGACTCGGTCAGCGCGAACGGGCCGCCCACGGCGGTGCGGTGGATC
>DASWOO010000643.1:0-3411 GCA_036404335.1 Kofleriaceae bacterium | reverse complement strand
GAGCCACAGCCGGAACATCCCCAGCATTCTACTCGGGATCGACGAGCGGGGCGAGCTGAACGACCAGCGCCTGGTAGCGGCGATATGCCTCGTCCGAGGCCTCGCGGGCGCCGGCCTCGGGAAAGATCGTCGCGGCCGGGGGCGGCGCGGCCGCGATCAGACTGGCGAGATCGGGCGCCAGGCCGGCGGCGACCGCGGCGAGCATCGCGGCGCCGATCGGCGTGGCGTCGGTGCGCGCGGCGACGTGGTGCGGCACGCCGAGGACATCGGCGCGGATCTGGTTCCACACCCGGCTGCGCGCGCCGCCGCCGAGCAAGAGCACCTCGCGCGCCGGCAGGCCGATCGCGGCGAGCCGATCGCACACGTCGCGCGCCGCGAACGCCAGGCCCTCGAGCACCGCGCGGGCGACGTGCGCGCGATCGTGGCCGGCGGCGAGGCCGTGCAGGCTGCCGCGCGCGCCGGGCCGCCACACCGGGGTCATCGCGCCGGCGAGCGCGGGGATGAAGGTCACGCCGCCGGCGCCGGCCGGGACGGTCGTGGCGAGGGCGTCGAGCGCGGCGTCGTCGGCCAGGCCGAGCATCCGGGTCGCCCAGCGCACCGCGCCGCCCGACATCCAGCCCGGGTTCTCGACGAAGAACCCGCCGCCGGGGAACGCGTGGGTCTCGACCATCGGCTCGGCCGCCGGGTCGAGCACGGGCGTGGCGGCGAGCGCGCCGACGACCTCGGCGGTGCCGACCGCGCACAGGATCGGCCCCGGGGTCAGCCCGGCGCCGAGCGGCCCGGCGAAGTCGTCGCCGGTGCCGACGGCCACGCGCGTGGTGACCGGCAGGCCGGTGAGCCGCGCGCCCTCGGCGGTGAGCGGGCCGGCGATCGCGTGCGCGGGCGCGAGCTGCGGCAGCTCGCCGGGCGCGACCTCGAACGCGGCGAGCAGCCCCGGGTCCCACCGGCCGGTGGCGAGCGCGAGCAGCATCGTCGTCGACGCCAGCGCCGGATCGATCACGGCGCGGCCGGTCAGCCGCTCGACGAGGTAGCTGACCGGCTGATGGAACCGGGCCGCGGCCGGGCACGCGCGGCGCAGCCAGGCGATCTTCGGCGCCATGTGGCCGGCGTCGGCGACCTGGCCGGTGCGGGCGAACAGGTCCGCGGCCGGCACCCGGCGGGCGTCGGCGGTCGCGCGGCGGTCCTGCCAGATCAGCGCGGGGTGCAGCGGCGCGCCGCCGGCATCGACGGCGACGCAGCCATCGAGCTGGCCGGCGATCGCCAGCGCGGCGATGTCGGCCGGCGCCGCACCCGCGGCCGCGAGCGCGCCGGCGATCGCCGGGCCGAGCGCGGCCTCCCACGCGCGCGGATCTTGCTCGGCGCGGTCCGGCGCCGGGTACTGCGTCGCATAGCCGATCGCGTGCTGGCCGCGCACCGTCAGCTGCGCATCACACACGACCACCTTGAGGCTCTGCGTGCCGAGGTCGACGCCGACGACGAGCATCGCGTCATGCTACCCGGCCGGTTTTGCGCTACCTAGTGGCGGTGAACTACTTCGGCCACGCGGCGGTCGCGAGCTGGACGCCCGGGCCGCCGGGGGTGGTCCTGGGCGCGATGCTGCCCGACTTCGCGTCGATGTGCGGCGGCCAGCTCGACGGCGCCGACGACGCCGAGGTCGCGCACGGCATCGAGCTGCACCACGCGGCCGATCGCGTGTTTCACCAGATGCCGGCCGTGCTCGGGCTGATGCGCGAGCTCGACGGCCTGCTCGCCGGCGAGGCCTGCGCGCGCGGCCCGCGGCGCGCCGTCGCGCATATCGGGGTCGAGCTGCTGCTCGACGGCGTGCTGGTCCGGACGCCGGCCTATCGCGCGGCCTACCTGGCGGCGATCGACGTCGGCGAGCCCCGGCTGCGCTGGCGCGAGCCCGGGACCGCGCCCCGGTTCGCCGTGCTGATGGCGCGGCTGCAGGGCCATGGCGTGCCCGACGATCTGCAGCGGCCCGAGTCGGTCGTCGCGCGGTTGCAGCGGACCCTCGCACCCCGCCCGCTGCTCGCGCCGTCCCCCGACGATGTTCGCGCGATCCGCGCGGCCGTGACCGGGTTCGCGCCGCGGCTCGAAGTCGCGTGCGAGACCGTGCTGCGCGGCATGCGCGCCGGCCTCGCGTAGCCACCGGGTGCGCAAATCAGCGCGGGCCGAGGCCGGATCGCGCTACGCTACGGGCCATGCAACGCCGCGCATTCCTCCTGCTGTTTGCCGCCGCGACCCTCGGCTCCGCCACGCTCGCCCGCGCGGAGCCCCGGGCCGCGGATCTCAAGAAGCTCACCATCGATCAGGTCGCCGCCAAGCTGCGCGCGCCCAAGACGTTCGTGTTCGACGCCAACAGCCACGAGATGTTCGTGGCCGGGCACGTGCCCGGCGCGAAGTGGGTCGACGAAGACAACGTCACCGCGGCCGCGCTCGGCCCGGACAAGACCGCGATGATGATCTTCTACTGTCACGACGAAGGTTGACACGCCTGTCATACCGCTGCGGTCGCGGCGGAAAAGCTCGGCTACACCAACGTGTTCATCATGCCGGCGGGGATCGCGGGCTGGAAGAAAGCAGGCAAGCCCGTCGAGAAGGGCTAGCGCGCGCCGCTCGGATCGACGCCCCGGCGCCGGCCCGGTCAGTCGCCCCAGAGCCCGAGCAGGCCGACGCCGAGCTCGAGCTCGGCCGCGCCATGCCAGCGCCCGTCGTCGACGTCGCCGAACAGCCGGGTGTGATCGAGCAGCCAGCCCCAGCGGATCGCGCCGTCCGCGATCAGCCACAGCCCGGCGCCGAGCTCGAGCGCGACGTACGGGCCGATGCCGAGGTTGCTGGTGAACGCGTGGTGCGCGCCGTCGGCCGCCCGCCACCGGCCATCGAGCAGCTGGTCGCTCAGCTCGCCGCCGACCGACAGCCGGTCGTCCAGCGACGTGCCGATCCGCAGCCGCAGATCCGCGCCCCACAGGTTGGCGAACCCGCCGTCGTCGCCGTCGCCGCCCGGCCGCATCGTGATCAGGCCCAGGCCGAGCGCGAGGTCGAGGCCGTCGTGATCGTGGCCGGTCGCGAGCACGCCCTCGACCAGCAGGCCCCGGCCCCGGCTCGAGTGCGCATAGCCCAGGTCGGTCTGCGCGAGCCCGAGCACCAGGAACCCGCCGCGCGACGTGTAGTGCGGCTCGGCGCGCGCCGAGCTGGCGAGGGCGAGGACCGTGGCGAGCGACGCCGCGAAGCGCATCGCCATCAGCGCTGCGGCTCGAGCAGGTACTTCTCGCCGGTCGCGTGGCGCGCGTAGGCCCGGATCACCTCGGGCGACAGCGCCTCGGCGAGGCCGATCGCCTGGGTGTAGTGGCTGGCGAAGGTCGTGGTGAGCTCGGCGGCGACCCGGTCGCGCAGGCGCTTGAGGTCGGCCGG
>DASWOO010000642.1:0-6357 GCA_036404335.1 Kofleriaceae bacterium | reverse complement strand
CCGCTCGCTCGCCGGCGTGCGGGCGACCAGCTGGCACAGGCCCTTGACCGAGGCGAGCGGGTTCTTGAGCTCGTGGGCGACCTTGGCCCCGACCGATTGCAGGCGGCGCAGCTGGGCTTCGGCGTCGGACAGCCGCTCCTCGCGCAGGCAGGCCATCGAGTGGCCGGCGCGGCTCGCGGCGCGCGTCATCTTGCCGACCATCATGTGGAGAAGGAACAGGTTCCACGCCAGGCCCAGGCCCAGGGCGAGGGCGTAGTGGGCGGGGTCGAGCGTCGGGCCGACGACCGACTGCGGCAAGAAGCCGATCGCGACGATCAGCAGACCGCTGGCGAACGCGATCCAGCGTGCGACGGCGTGCGGGCCGAAGAACAGGAGCGACATCACCGACGGCAGCAGCAGATTGGGCACGCTCGGCGACATCAGGCCGCCGGTCAGGGCGACGATCGACGTGACCATGCCCTGGGCCGACAGGTTCATCGCGACGAACACGCGGTCGTACGCCGTCGCGTCTGGCTTGGAGATGATGAACACCTTCTGCGCCAGCGTGAAGGTGACGAACACCAGCGCCGCCGCGCCGACCCGCCAGGTCGGATAGCCGCCATCGAGGAAGATGACGAGCAGGACGAGCTGGACCACGCCGCCGAGCGCGTGCATCCACTGGCCGGTATTGCGCGCGTCTTCGATCAGGAAGCGGTTGCGCTGGCCTCGCCAGACATCAGCAGGTCGGGGATCACCCACGGCGGCGGTCGGTGCCAAGGCCGTGCCAGGACAGTCGGTCGTGGTCCCCATCGCGCAACTCTAGCCTGAATGCGAGGTTGCGCGTCGCCGATCGAAACGTGACAGGGGATGGTCACGTTTCTGTACCCCTTGCCTGTATGCCGGGCCGACAGATCGCAAGGGGATCTTGCGTCCTTGGTCTGGCTTCCGACGGGCTTCGCGACGCAGTGCGCTGGAAGTACATACACGGCCGCTGGCGCTGGCGTCGTGGCACGAGGGGTGCTTTCGTCCGCCGCCATGACCTTGCGAATTTCGCTCGCGCTCACGTTGCTGGCGGCGACGCCAGCGTTCGCGCAGCCAGCACCGAAGCCGTCCGCGCCGCCCCAGCCCCCGAAGCCCGCGGCGGCGGCGCAGCCGGCCGTCGACGACGGCGGGTTCGACAAGGATCTCGATCGGCTGTTCGCGTCGGGCGGGCTGACCTCCGACCAGGCCGCGTCACGCGCCGCGGGTGCGTCACCGACGGTGCGGCGCCGCGCCGCCGAGCTCGAGGTCGCGATCGCGCAGGCCGACGCCGCCTCGCTCGCGTTCGTGCCGGTGCTGAGCGGCAAGGCGAGCTATACCCGGCTCTCGCCGATCGATCCGTTCGTGCTCGCGTTCATGGGCCAGAACTTCGCGATCGAGTCGTTCAAGAACAATTACCTGCTCGAGACCCAGCTCGTGGTGCCGATCTCGGACTATCTGTGGCGGATCCCCAAGTCGGTCAACGCCGCCAAGCTGTCGGCCGAGTCGTCGCGGATCAACCGCCGGGTGAGCGAGGTGTCCGCCGGGCAGGACGCGCGGCTGACGTACTACGAGTGGGTGCGCGCGCAGCTGCAGGTGCTGATCTCCGAGCGCCAGCTGGTCCAGGTGCAGAAGACGCTCGAGCAGTTCCGGGCGCTCGCCGAGGTCCAGCGGCTGTCGAAGGCGGATCTGCTGCGCGTCGAGGCCCAGGAGGCGGACGCCGAGCAGCAGGTCGATCAGCTGCAGAACCTGGCGCACCTTCGCGAGGAGCAGCTGCGCCTGCTGATCGGCGCGGGTAGCGAGCCGCTCGCGGTCGGCGAGGACATCCGCAAGGACGTCAGCGGGCCGGCGTCGGGCCAGCTCGACGAGCTGATGAAGACCGCCAAGGACCGGCGGCTCGAATTCAAGCAGATCGACGTCGGGATCCAGGCCAAGGACAGCCAGCGCGACGCCGAGAAGGCCAACCTGCTACCGAAGCTGTCGGCGTTCGGGATTGCCGACTACGCCGACCCGAACCAGCGCGTGTTCCCGCAGCAGGACGTGTTCAAGTTCACCTGGCAGGTCGGCGCGCAGCTGACCTGGACGCTCAATGATACGCTCGCGTCGCGGACCGCCGATCACCGGATCGCCGCCGAGACCGACGAGCTGCGCGCCGATCGCGAGAACTTCGAGCGCAGCACCCGGATCGAGGTGCTGCAGGCGCAGCAGCAGGTCGAGATCGCGCAGCGCACGCTGGTCTCGTCGCAGAAGGGCCTGGCCGCCGCCGAGGAGAGCTACCGGGTGCGCCGCGAGCTGCTCGCGGCCGACCGCGCGACCGCCGTCGAGCTCGTCGATGCCGAGACCGAGCTCACCCGCTCGCGGATCACGGCGCTCAACGCCCGGGTCGATCTGCGGGTCGCCCGGGCCCAGCTCGAGCACGCCGTGGGCAACGATACCCAGCTCGGCCGTTGATCACGCCGGCCGACGACCGGACCGGCCAGGGCCGGCGACCGCCAGGAAATCCGCGGTTTTTCACGCGTCAGCCGACACCTGTCGATAATACTTACAGCAGTTGGGTAGCTAACCGGTTGACCCGACCGAACCACAGGATGGCAAGTCCCATGCATCACCCCGGCCCCATGCGTGCCGTCGTCGCGTTCGCGCTCCTTGCTTCGGTCCCTCTCTCGGTAGGCTGCAAAAAGAAAGAGGAAGCGTCGCTCACCAAGACCCCGGCGGCTCCGCCCGTCAAGGTCCCGCTTGTCGTCGCCCAGGAGGCGCCCACCCCCGATGTGCTCGTGCTCACCGGCGTCATCGCCGCCGACCAGCGGTCGGAAGTGACCGCCGATACCCAGGGCAAGGTCATCGCCGTGCTGGTCGAGCGCGGCCAGCGGGTCAAGATGGGGCAGCCGGTGGTCCAGCTCGACGTGCGCAACGCCGCGCTGTCGGCGCGCGAGGCCCAGGCCAACCTCGAGTCGGCCAAGGCGACGATGACGCTCAACGACGAGGAGTGCAAGCGCACCCAGACGTTGCTCGACAAGGGCGCGATCACCAAGAGCGACTACGATCGCCAGTTCGCGCAGTGCACGTCGAGCAACCAGCAGGTCAGCGCCGCGCGCGCCCGCACGGACATGATCCTGAAGTCGATCAGTGACGGCCTCGTCCGGGCGCCGTTCGACGGGCAGGTCACCGAGAAGTCGGTGGCGCCGGGCGAGTGGGTCCAGCCGGGCAAGACGCTGTTCACGCTGGTCGATGACGACCCGCTGCGCATCGAGCTGTCGGTGCCCGAAGCCGGGATCCGCTCGATCCAGAAGGACCAGACGGTCGAGCTCCGCGCCGTCGCCGAGCCCGGCAAGACGTACACCGCCAAGATCACGCGGATCGGCGGCGAGGTCGGTAAGTCTCGCGCGCTGATCGTCGAGGCCACGCTCGACCCGCAGAAGGAGCTGGTCCCCGGCATGTTCGCCGAGGCGACCATCACCACCGGCCAGAGCCCGCGGCCGGTCGTGCCCGCCGAGGCCGTGGTCGAGCGCTCGAAGCTGTTCCACGCCTACGTCGACGTCAAGGGCGAGCTGCAGGACCGGATCGTCCAGGTCGGCCCGGCGACCCAGCCGGGCCAGCGGGCGATCCTCCAGGGCATCGCCAAGGGCGAGAAGGTCGTCGCCAAGATCACCGATCAGATCACCGACGGCCTCAAGGTCGCCGAGTAGGGACCCCGCCATGCAATGGCTCGCAAATATCGCGGTCCGGAGACCTGTCTTCGCCACCGTCTTGATCCTCGTCCTGCTCGTGGTCGGCTGGGTCGGCTATCGGAGCCTGGGCGTCGATAAGTTCCCCAAGGTCGACTTCCCGGCGATCACGATCATCACGCCGTACCCCGGCGCGTCGCCCGGCGCGGTCGAGACCGACGTCACCCAGAAGGTCGAGGAGGCGGTCAACACCGTCAGCGGCCTCGACACGATCACGTCAACCTCGACCGAGGGCGTGTCGCTGGTCATCGCCCAGTTCAACCTCGAGGTCGATCCGGACAAGGCGTCCAACGACATCAACGAGCACCTCGCGACCGTGCTGCGCGATCTGCCGCCCGGGCTGCGCCCCGAGGTCCGCAAGGCGGATCCCGACGCCGCGCCGGTCGTCGTGCTCGCGGTCAAGGGCCCGCCGGGCCTGGCGATCCGCGATCTGACCCGGTTCGCCGACAAGCAGGTCAAGCAGCGGATCGAGCGCCTGCCGGGCGTCGGCCAGGTCGTGATCCTCGGTGGCCAGGAGCGCCAGATCAACATCGACCTCGATGCGATCAAGATGTCGGCGGCCAACGTGTCGGCGCTCGACGTCCAGCGCGCGATCGCCAACGGCAACGTCAACATCCCGGGCGGCCGCATCGAGCGCGGCTCGCTCAACACCACGCTGCGCGTCGAGGGCCGGGCGCTCGAGCCCCGCCAGATCGGCGACATCGTGGTCAAGCAGGTCGCCGACCACCCGATCAAGGTCCGCGATGTCGCCGAGGTCCGCGACGCCGAGAAGGACGCCGAGACCTCGGCGGTCCGCAGCGGCACCCCGGCGATCGCGCTGTCGCTGCGCAAGCAGACCGGCACCAACACGGTGGCGGTCGTCGATAGCGTCAAAGCCGCGATCCGCGGCCTGCAGGCCCAGCTGCCGTCGGGCTACTCGGTCGATGTCGTCCGCGATAACTCGGTCCAGATCCGGACCTCGGCCGACCAGGTGCTCGAGCACCTCGTGCTCGGCGCGGTGTTCGCCGCGATCGTCGTGCTGTTCTTCCTCGGCAGCTTCCGCTCGACGATCATCGCCGCGGTCTCGATCCCGGTGTCGATCATCTCGACGTTCGGCCTGATGAAGCTCGCCGGGTTCACGCTGAACCTCATGACCCTGCTCGCGCTGGCGCTCGCCGTCGGCATCGTGATCGACGACGCGATCGTCGTGCTCGAGAATATCTACCGGTTCATCGACGAGAAGCGGATGAAGCCGTTCCCGGCCGCGATCCACGCGACCAAGGAGATCGGCCTCGCCGTGCTCGCGACCACGCTGTCGCTGATGGCGGTGTTCTTGCCGGTCGCGTTCATGAGCGGCATCGTCGGCCGGTTCCTCTACAGCTTCGGCCTGACCATGGCGTTCGCGATCGCCGTGTCGATGGTCGTGGCGTTCTCGCTGACGCCGATGATGGCCGCGCGCATGCTGCCGATGCCGGCGCCGGCCGGCGAGGAGCGCAAGAAGTCGCTGCTCGAGCGCGCGTCGAACTTCGTCTACCACCCGATCGAGCGCGTGTACTCGGCGATCCTGGCGTTCTGTCTGCGCCGGCGCTGGGTCGTCGGCATCGCGATCGTGCTGTCGTTCGGCGCGACCATCCCGATGTGCAAGACGATCGGCGGCGACTTCCTGCCGCCCAACGACGAGGCGCAGTTCGAGATCTACGTCCAGACGCCGCAGGGCACCCGGCTCGAGGCCACGACGCTGATCGCCGAGCGCCTCGCCCGCAAGTCGCGCGACATCCCCGAGATCGAGTCGACCCTGGTGTCGGTCGCCGACAGCGATCAGCGCGAGGCCAACATCGGCCACGTCTACATCCACCTGACCGACCCCGAGACCCGGACGCGCAGCCAGCAGACGATCATGGAGCAGGTCCGCCGCGACGTGCTGCCCTCGGTGCCGCCGGGCACCCGGGTCGCCGCGCAGCCGGTCAACGACTTCTCGCTCGGCGGCCAGAACGCCAACGTGTCGTACGTGATCAGCGGCCCCGACCTCGACAAGCTCGAGCTGTACGGCAAGACCGTGCTGGACTCGATGCGCAAGGTGCCGGGCGTCGTCGATCTCGACTCGAGCTTGCTCGACCCGGTCGACGAGACCACGGTCAAGCCGGACTTCGATCGCGCGGCGCTGCTCGGCGTCGATCCGGGCGACGTGACCGCGACCTTGTCGGTGCTGATCGGCGGCGTCGACGCCTCGACTTTCGAGGATCGCGGCGATCTCTACCAGGTCCACCTGCGCGCGGCCGAGCGGTTCCGCGATAACCCGGCAGCGCTGCAGCTGATCTTCGTGCCGTCGAAGTCGCTCGGCCAGGTGCCGCTGACCGACGTGATCTCGATCGGCGCGGGCAAGGCGGTCTCGAAGATCACCCGCCAGAGCCGCGAGCGCGCCGTGACGATCACGATGAACAACGCGCAGGGCTACGCCGAGTCGGCGATCGTCGCCGAGCTCGAGAAGTCGATCAAGAGCCTCAACATGCCGCCCGAGTACACGGCCGAGCCGTTCGGTCGCAGCAAGGAGATGGCCAAGCTCGGCCCCGCCTTCCTGTTCGCGATCGGCCTGGCGATCGTGTTCATGTACCTGGTGCTGGCGGCGCAGTTCGAGTCGTGGGGCTATCCGCTGGTC
>DASWOO010000641.1:0-1963 GCA_036404335.1 Kofleriaceae bacterium | reverse complement strand
CCGGCGCCTGCGCCACGCTCGCCAGCAGGTCCGCCGGCGACATCCGCACCGTCGGCGCATGGCTGACCCGCGGATCGCGCAGCGTCTCGGTCAGCGGCAGATCCCGCGGAACATCCCGCGGAACATCTCGCGGCGCGTCCCGCCGAGCCTCCGGCCGAGCCTCCGGCCCGACGTCCGGCGCCGGCGCCGGCGGCGCGAGCGGCGCGACCTCGTCCGTCGCCGCCGACCGCTGCTGCGCGGTCACCACGTCGTCGGGCCCATCGCCCGTGGTGTCCGCGTCCTCGAACCCGAGCGGCGCGATCGTGCTGACGCTGTAGATGCTGCCCGGGTCGACCTCCTGCCCGGGGTCCGACGGCTCCTGCTCGGCGTACATCCGCCCGCTGTGGCTCAGGTCCGGCACGCTCGCCAGCACCGGCTCGGCCGGGTCGGTCTCGCGCGGATCGATCGGCTCGATCGACTCCTCGAGCGGCTCGTCGATCGGCTGCGACATCACCGTCGCGACCTCGTGCGGCATCGCCGCCGACTCGAGCTGGCGCCACGGCTCGGGCCGCACGCCGAACAGGTCGCGCATCAGCCGGCTGACCGCCGAGGTCGACAGGATCGTCCCGGCGCGCATCGACGCGTTCTCGATCGCCTCGACGACGTCGTCGGCGGTCTGGTAGCGCTGCGCCGGGTCCTTGGCGAGCATCTTCATCGCGATCGCGTCGATCGCCGGCGACAGATCCGGGCGCCGCGCCGACGGCCGCACGACCTGCTCGTGGACGATCGCCGTCATGTTCTCGAAGTCGCTGTTGCGCCGGAACAGCCGCTGCCCGGTCAGCATCTCCCACATCACGATGCCAAGCGAGAAGATGTCGCTGCGGCGATCGACCGGTACGCCGCGGCACTGCTCGGGCGACAGGTAGCTGATCTTGCCCTTGACCGTGCCCGTCCGGGTCTCGGTCTCGCGGTCGGCCGCCTTGGCGACGCCGAAGTCGACGAGCTTGATGTGGCCCTCGAAGCTGATCATTAAGTTCGACGGCGACACGTCGCGGTGGACGATGCCGAGCGGCCGGCCGTCAGCGGCGTGGCGCTCGTGGGCGTGGTGCAGGCCCGCCGCCGCGCCGGCGATCGTCGTCATCACGCAGGCCAGCGGCAGCGGCCGGCTCATCGTGTGCGCCCGGTGGAGCAGCGCGCGCACGGTCTCGCCGTGCACGTACTCCATCGTGAAGAAGAACGAGTCGCCCAGCGTGCCGACGTCGTAGACCGACGCGATGTTGGGGTGCTGGAGCTGGGCGGCGAGCCGGGCCTCGTCGACGAACATCCGGACCAGCTGCTCGTCGGTCGCGCGCTCGCGCAGGATGCGCTTGAGCACGCAGTAGCGCTCGACCCCGGCGACGCTCGCGCCGCGGGCGAGGTAGATCTCCGCCATGCCGCCGACGGCTAACTTCGCCAGGATCTGGTAACGGTTCGCGGTCGAACCGACCTCGGCCGCTACTCCCACAGTGGGACGATTATCTGCGCCCGGCACCGCGGGAGTCAAACCTGGACCCACAGCATACGACCCGCCTCTCGAACCGGCCGCGACACGGGAGGCGCGCCAGCTGTAGATGTGCGGGGCTTGGGGTACGATGCGGCGCATGTCGGACAGCATCGGACTGGCGCCACCGAGCGCGCGGGATCCCGTGCCGTCGCTCGAAGCCCAGCTGCGGCGCGAGCAGAAGAAGCTCGTCCTGGTCCAGGAGGTCAGCCGCGCGCTGACGACCAAGGGCGACCTCGACGCCCTGCTGTCCTTGATCATGAGCAAGGTCACCGAGCTGATGGAGGCCGACCGGTCGACCCTGTTCGTCGTGACCGGCGACGGTCGCCAGCTGTGGTCGCGGGTCTCGCAGGGCGGCGAGCGGGTCGAGATCCGGCTCGACGTCGGCGAAGGCATCGCCGGCTGGGTCGCCGAGACCCGCGAGATCGTCAACATCCCCGACGC
>DASWOO010000640.1:0-13818 GCA_036404335.1 Kofleriaceae bacterium | reverse complement strand
CGACTCGAGGCTTGATCGTCATCTCGGGATCTCCTCTCCGATCGCGGCGGCCAGCCCGCGCACCGTGGCGTCGTGCGTGGATGGCTCGTGCGGGGATTGCTTGGCCCACGCGTCGATCCGGTCGCCGAGCGCGAGGGCGTGATCGAACGCGGGGTTGACGCCGGCGGTGTAGGCGCCGAGCGACTGCAGCTCCTGGGCCTGGCGGCGGCGCGCGAGCAGCTCGCGCGATCTGGTCGCGAGGTGCAGGACGAACGGCGGCGCCACCCGGCGCGCGACGCGCGACGCGCTGGCGAGCATGTCGATCGCCGGGAACTGACCGCGGGCTGCGAGGTCGCGATTCAACACGATGTGAGCGTCGAGCAACGAGCGTGCCGAGTCGGCGACCGGATCACTCAGATCATCTCCTTCGACCAGCACCGTGTAGAACGCGGTGATCGCGCCGCCACCGGCGCGCGGCGCGACGCGCTCGAGCAGGCGCGGCATGATCGCGAACACGCTCGGCGGATAGCCCTTGGTCGCCGGTGGCTCCCCGAGGGCCAGGCCAAGCTCGCGCAGCGCCATCGCAAATCGCGTCAGCGAATCGAGCATCAGCAAAACATTGGCGCCGCGATCGCGAAAGTACTCGGCGACCGCCGTGGCCGCGAGCGCGCCGCGCACGCGCTCGAGCGGCGATTTATCCGCCGTGGCTGCAACCATCACCATCCGGTTGCGGCGCTTGCTCTCCATCAGCTCGCGGACCTCGCGGCCGCGCTCGCCGATCAGACCGACAACAATGACGTCGGCGTCGGCCTGGCTGGCGATCTGCTCGGTCAGCACGCTCTTGCCGCAGCCGGCGCCGGCGAACACCCCGATGCGCTGGCCGCGGCCGCAGGTCAACAGGCCATCGATCGCCCGGACCCCGGTGTCGAACCGCAGATCGACCTCGCCGCGCAGCTCGATCGGCAGCGCCTGGCCATCGAGCGGTACGCGATAGCCGCACACCGGTGGCGGCAGGCCATCGAGCGGAGTGCCGAACGGATCGATCAGCCGGCCGACCAGCGAATCTCCGACGGGAAATTGCGACAGCTGGCCGAGGTGGTGGACCTTCGCGCCGGGGCTGATCCGCCGCGCGAGCTGGAGCGGCATCGCGAGCAGGTTCGGGCCGCGAAACCCGACGACCTCGCAGCGCACGCCGCCGGCCGTGGTCTCGATCTCGACGATGTCACCCATCGTCGCGGTCATCTCGATCTGGATCAGCGTGCCGGCGACCTCGAGCACCTTGCCGATCGGGTGGGGCCGGGCCCAGCCGCGGACGCCGGCGGTCAGGTGGGCGCGGCCGCGCGGCGTCAGCAGGCTAGCCATCCACGGCCTCGTCGAGCCCGGTCAGCGCCGTCAGGATCTGCGCGCGCAGCTCGGGCAGCCGCTCGTGCCAGCTGTGCGACAGCTCGAACGCCGGGCCGCGCAGCACGATCGCGCCGGGCGCGAGCGAGCGATCGGCGACCACCGCGAGCGGCGCGCCGCCGTCGGCGCTGGTGATCGCCTGGGTCAGCGCGTCGACGTCGGCCGGGTGGACCCGGGCGATCGCCGCCGGCGGCGCGCCGGAGGTCAGCAGCGCGAACGCGCCGGAGGTCTTGGCCGCCGTCGGGTCCGACGCCGGCGCGGGCAGGGCGTGCGGGCTCCCCGCGTTGGCGAGCCAGGCGCGGACCACCGGCAGGAACAGCGCGCTGCGATCGGCATGGCCGAGCCAGGCCTCGACCACGCAGCACGCGGCGTCGGCGATGGTCTCGGCCGCGGGCTCGACGATCGCGGTCCGCGCCGCGCCGAGCTCGGCGACCAGCCGGGCCAGCTGCGCGCGCATCGCCGCGGTCTCGGCCAGGCCCTCGGCGAGGCCCTGGGCCCGCGCGTCGTCGATGATCTGGGCGAGCTCGTCGGCGGTCGGCCCGACCGGGCCGGCCGGCGCCAGGGTCGCCAGCTCGGTCGCCGGCCTGGGCAGCCACGGCGAGGTCACCTCGGCCTGCTCGATCGCCGGCAGCGCCGCGCCGAGCGGCCGGATCGGCGTCGTGGCAAAGCTCAGGAACGGGCGCGGCTCGCGGTCGGACAGCTTGTCGGCCATGTCGTCTTCTCCTCGCTATTCGCCGCCCCGGCTCGGCATGGTCAGCTTGCCCTCGGCGGCGAGCTTCATCGCCGCGTCGACGCACTCGCGCTGCGCGGCCTCGACCTCGGATAGCCGCTTGGGCGACGCCGCCGACAGATCGTCGCGCAGCGTGGTCGCGGCGCGCTGCGACAGCGACGACAGCAGGTGCTCGCGCAGCGAGGACGGCGCGGTCTGCAGCGCGGTCACCAGGGTCTCGCTCTGCACCGAGCGCATCAGGTTGCCGAGCTCGCGCCCCGGGATCCGCTGCAGGTCCTCGAACGTGAACATCGCCTCGCGGATCCGGCTGGCGACGTTCTCGTCGCGCTCGGCGATCCGGCCGAGCAGATCGTCGCCGACCTCGCTCGACAGCTCGTTGACGATCGCGGCGGAGAACGCCAGGCCGTCGAACATCTGCCGCGCGTCCGAGGTCGCGAGGCCGCCCGCCATCTCGAGCGCGCGGACCAGGCTCTCCGACGCCTCGGCCACGGCGTGCTCGGGGACCTCCTCGAGCTCGGAGATCCGCGACGTCAGATCCGACGCGACGTCCGACGGCATCAGGCCCAGGACCTTGGCGGCGATCGCCGACGGCAGCTGGGTCAGGACCACCGCGGCGATCTGCGGGTGCTCCTCGGTCAACAGCTGCGCGATCGAGTTGACCCGGGCGGTGCGCAGCAGCTGCAGCGGATCGGTCGGCGGCGCCGACGGGCCGAACAGCTTCTGCGCGCGGTCGTTGCCGAACGCGCCCTCGGCGAGCTTGCGGACGTACTTGGTGCCGCCGGTGCGGACCATCGCGAGCGGGCTGGTCAGGCCGCGCTCGAGATCCTCGAGCACCGTCGCGATGATGTCGCCGCCGACGTCGTCGAGCTGCTCGACCGCGGCGATCAGCCGGCGGACGTCGTCGTCGGCCATCTTGCCGAGCACCGCGGTCGCGATCTCCTCGTCGAGCGACAGCAGCGCGATCGCGGCCTTCTGCGGACCATCGAGCGCCATCACTTCGCTCCCTTCTTGGGCGGCTCGGACAGCCACGCGGTCAGCACCCCGGCGGCGCGCTCGACGTCGGACTTGACGATGTCGATCACCCGCTCGCGGACGTCGCGCGCGGGCAGGAGGTGCTGGCCCTCGACCGGCCCGCCGTCGAGCGCGAGGCCGTTCTCGGTCTGCGCCCGGGGTAGCCCGGTCCGGGCCTCGAGCACGCGCTCGAGCTCGCCGACCGGCGCGGGCAGGGCGAGCATCGGCGCCGGATCGATCTGCTTCTTGCGCTTGATCAGCACGAAGATCACGAAGGCCAGGACCAGCGCGCCGGCGCCGGCGCCGATCAGGATCGGCAGCGGCAAGGGCAGGACGCTGGCGGGCGGCGCGGCGGGGGCGGCGGCGATCGCGTCGGGGTCGGCGGCAAACGGCACCGCGCGGACCTCGATCTTGTCACCGCGCGCGTCGTCGATGCCGGCCGACTGGCGGGCGATCGCGGTCAGCTCGGCGAGCTCCTTGTCGCTGCGCGCGACCGGCTTGCCGTTCTCGTCCTTGTAGTCGACGACGACCGCGACGTGCAGCTTCTGGAGCAGGACGTCGGGCTTGGTGGTCTGCCGCACCGTGCGGCTGACCTCGTAGTTCTTGGTCTCCTGCAGCCGGCTGGGCGCGCCCGACGCGGAGCCCGCCGCCGAGCCGGTGGCCGAGCCGCCCGGGGCGCCGGGCAAGTTGCCGCGGGTGCCGGCGATGCCGCCCATGCCGTTGCCGGCCTGATCGACCGCGCCGGGGCCGTCGAGGGTCCGGGCCTCGCTGCGCAACGCCGGGTGCTCGGCGTCGAACAGCTCCTGGGTCTCGGAGACCTTGCGGTCGTCGACGTCGGCGGTCGTGACCACCGAGACCTTGCCGGGGCCGACGACGCGCTCGAGCATCGCGCGGACCCGCGCGGTCACGCCGCGCTCGATCTCGGCCTTGCGGTCGACGTCGGTCGCGTCCTTGGCGTCGAGGAGGTTGCCGCGGTTGTCGACGATCGCGACCGCCTCGGCCTTGAGCCCCTCGACGCTGGCGGCGACCAGCTGGCGGACCCCGCGGACCTGGTCGGCGGTGAGCGACTGGCCGGGGTGCAGATGGATCGCGACCGACGCCGACGCCGGCTGCTCCTGGTCGCGGGTCAGCGATCGCTTGCCGAACGCGATCAGCACGCGCGCGCTCTGGACCTGGGCCATCGCCGTGATGCTGCGCGCCAGCTCGCCCTGCAGCGCGCGCCGGTAGTTGACCTGCTCGGCGAAGCTCGACTGGCCCAGGCTCGCGCCGTCGAAGATCTCGAGGCCCTTGCCGGCGTGCGGCAGGCCGGCGCCGGCGGCGATCGCGCGCGCCTCGTCGGCCCGGCCGGTCGCGACCTCGAGCTTGCCGTCCTTGAGCCGGACCGGCAGCTGGCGGCCCTGCAGCACGCTGTACAGCTCGTTGACGTCCTCGGGCGAGGCGTTCTCCGAGATCGACGTCCACGGCTCGGTCTTGGGGATCAGCGTGGTCGCCGCGATCACGCCGGCGATGCCGAGCACCGCGGCGATCGCGCCGAGCTTGCGGCCGCGCGACTGCCGGCCCCACAGCGCCCTGCTCTGCGACAGGACGGCGGCCGCGCCGGTGAGAGGAGGCTCGGCCATCGCTTACACCTGCGTGTTCATCAGCTCGCGATACGCCTCGAGCGCCTTATTCTTGAGCGTGGTCGCGTAGCGGATCGAGATGTTGGCCTTCTCCGAGGCGATCATGACCTCGTGGATGCCCATGCCGGGGTCGCCCTTGGCGAACTGCTCGGCCGACGTGGTCGCGGTGCGCTCGGCGCCGCGCGCCTCGTTCAGCGCGCTGGCGAACACGTTGCCGAAGTCCTGATCGGGCTTGGCGACGTTGGGCGTGGGGTCGGGCGATCCGATCGATCCCACCGAGCCCAGCGAGCCCAGCGACCCCAGCGATTCGGGCGATCCCAGCTCCGGCGCCTTGATCGGCCCGAGACCGACGACGCTCACTTGCCGATCCCCAGGGCGCGCTCGGCCATGTTGGTGGCGGTCGACATCGTGGTCACGCCGGCTTCATAGGCGCGGGACGCGGTGATCATGTCGACCATCTCCTCGACGGGGTTGATGTTGGGGTAGGCGACGTAGCCCTGGGCGTTGGCCTGCGGGTGGCCGGGGTCGTACTCGAGCCGGGGCGGCGAGGTGTCGTTGGTGATCTGCGCGACGGTGACGCCGTGGACCGCCTGCGCGAACTCGGTGCCCGCGGCGCCGGGCGCCTGGACCGAGGTCATCGTCACGTCGCGGCGCTGGTACGGCCCGCCGTTGGCGGACACCGTGGTCTGCGCGTTGGCCAGGTTCGACGCGGCGACGTTCATCCGCGTGCGCTGGGCCGACAGGCCCGACGCGGATACTTCCATGGCGGTGAAGAAGTCCATGCTCGACATCACGAACCATCCCCTGCGGCATAGCGCAGCACGGCAAGTCGCCGCGAGACGAGCTCGGACGACGTCGTATAACGGACGCGGTTGGCGTCGATCTTCGACAGCTCGCGCTCGAGCGAGACGGCGTTGCCGTCGTAGCTCGCCAGCGCGCCGCCGTCGTCGAACGACGTGACGAAGTCGGGGCTGGTCGCCGACGCCGACAGGTGGCCGGCCTGCGTGGTCGCCAGCGCGTCCGGGCTCTCGGCGGGCTTGCGATCGAGGTCGACCGGGCGATAGCCCGGGGTGTCGATGTTGGCGATGTTGCCGGCCAGCACCGTGTGGCGCTCGCGGTGATACGTCAGGGCAGCCTGAAGCGTATCTACGGTGGACATGTCGACCGGCACGCTGATGCTTCCAGCAAGCCGCGGGCCCGATCGCCGATCAGCCGCCGCGCGAGGTTGCCCGCGGGCCGGCGCGGTTCTGACGATCGCGTCGGCGATCTTGACGGTCCGCCGATGCGGCCGAACCGGCGGTCGTGACCGAAACGTTTGCCCGCGAGGAGCTTGGCCTGCTCTCCGAGGCCAGCCTCGACGCGGTGTTCATCATCGACCGCACGACGGAGAAAGTCGTATCCGCGAACCTCGCGGCCGACGACCTGCTCCGGCGCGAGGTCGGCGGCCTGGTCGGGCTCACGCTCGCCGAGCTGAGCTACGAGCCGCGCGATCTGCGCGATCCCGGCCATTACGAAGATGTCGCGCTGCGCGGTGGCGACGACTACCCGGTGTACGTCGAGCTCCTGGGTAGCCCGCGCGACTCGGGCGGCGCGTCGCTGATCGCGTACACCGCCCGCGATCTGTCCACCCGGCGATCGCTGGAGCGCGAGCTGGCGGCCAAGCACGCCGCGCTGATCACCGCGCACGTCGAGCTCGAGGCCTGTCGCCAGGAGATCGCCCGGCTGCGATCGGAAAATCCCATGAAGACCTTACGCATCCTGACCATCGATGATGACGCGGCGCGGCCCAGCGCCGAGCAGCCGGCGTGGGCTCACCGGCTGATGCGCCAGGCCACGCTCGGCGCGCTGACCACGAACTTGTTACACGACCTCGCGTCGATGATGCAGGCGATGAACGCCGCGCTCAGCGAGATCAACGTGCACGGCGGCGAGCATCCGGAGATCCGCGACGCCGTGGTCGACGCCAACGCGGCCGGCGAGGAGGCGGTGCAACTGTTCGTGCAGATGCGCAAGTTCATCCGCGACGGCGAGGTCAAGATCAAGCCGATCCAGGTCAGCCGCATGGTCGAGCGCGCGGTCAAGCTCGCCGGCGGTTACGTCCGCGAGCGCGCGCAGCTGCAGGTCGCCGAGCTGCCCCGGGCCGAGATCGCGGTCGCCGAGTCGCTGTTTCTGCAGGTCCTGGTCAACCTGCTGCGCAACGCGGCCGACGCGTCGCCCGCGGGTGGCGCCGGCCTGGTCGACATCCAGGTCGAGGTCGGCGCGCACGACGTGCTCGTCCGGATCACCGACGATGGCCCGGGCGTGCCCGACATCATCGCCGCGACGATGTTCGAGCCGTTCACCGACTCGGCGAGCGAGGGCGTCGGCCTGACGATCGCCGCGCACGTCATGCAGCTGCTGGGCGGGACGATCGGCTATCGCAAGCACCCGACGCGCGGCGCGTGCTTCTCGGTGACGATCCCGCGCGCCTAGGGCCCGCGCTCCTAGGCCGACAGCAGCGACAGGAACACCTTCGACTGCTCGAGCTGGGTCCGCGTCCGGTCGCGCAGCTGATCGCGCTGCGACACGGCGAGGCCGTTGCGCGCGAACAGCTCGTCGAACTCGGGCTCGCCGTCCTCCTCGAACGTCGAGGTCATGAACGGCGCCTGGCACGCGAGCGACAGGTGATCGGCGACCGCGACGATCTCGGTCATCGTCCGCAGCTGGGGCGCCAGGCGTTCGCGGACCTCGAGCTTGTGCACCGAGTGGTGCTGCTCGATCGGCGTGGCGAGCGTCGCCGGGAACCGCCACTGGCGCGCGAGCCGGCTGCCCAGCCGGTCGTGCGGCGCCAGGTTGTGCTTGCGCTCGGCGTCCTTGAGCGACATGCCGTCGGCGCGCATCGTCGCGTACACCGCGGCGAGGGTCTCGGGGTCGAGCTTGGCCAGCGCGATCTTGCCCATGTCGTGGAGCAGGCCCGCGGTGAAGCACGCGCCGGGATCGGCGAACCGCAGCTCGACCGCGAGCTCGCGCGACGCGGTGGCCACGGTCAGCGCGTGGGTCCACAGCGCGCGCGGGTCGAGGTGGCCGGCGCCGAGCTTGAGGGTCTCGAGCACGGTGACGCTGAGCACCAGCTGGTACAGCGTGTTGAAGCCGATGAACGGGATCGCGCGCGCGACGTCGGAGACGCCGCCCGGGATGCCGAAGTACGGCGAGTTGACCAGGCGCAGGAGCTTGGCCGAGGTCGCCGGGTCGCTGCGCAGGACCTCGGCCACGGCCTGGACCGACGCGCTCTTCGAGTGCACGACCTCGCCGAGCTGGAGCGCGACGATCGGCAGGGTGGGCAAGCCGTCGAACTGCCGGACGCGGACGGTCTCGCCGGCGGCCGCGACCTCGGCGATCGTCACGTGCCCACCCGGGCGTCGAGCTGCGCGGCGTCCGGGTCGCCGGTGCCGGCGTCGCCCGCGGCGTCGTCGGTGGCGGCGTCGGTGATCGCGGCGTCGGTCGTGGGGGTCGTCGTGCCACCATCGCCGCCGGCCGAGGCGTCGGACGGCGGGACCACGCAGGCGCCGGCCACGCTGCAGACCAGGCCGCTCGCGCAGTCGCTGCTGCGCGCGCACAGATCGCTGCACCCGGCGTAGCTCGCGAGCGCGGCGAGCACCGCCGACGCGCCGAGCAGGCCGCGCCTAGAGCACATCGAACACCGCCCCGAGCACCAGCTGGATCTGGGTGACGGCGTGGCCGCTGGCGAGGTCGCTGCCCGCGAAGTACTCGGTGACCTGGACGTCGCCGCACAGCTGCAGCGGCGGCTCGCGCTTGCGGCACAGCCCGCCGCTGGCGGTCGCGCCGACCAGGCTGTACGGCGCGACGAACGCGATGCCGCCGCCGGACAGCCGCACGCTCGTGCCGTGCGGCGCGTAGCTGATGCCGCCGGTCGCGCCGGCCGCGTTGCGGTTGTACAGCTCGCCGATGAACCCGCCGTAGCCCAGGATCCGCGGCTCGTCCTGGACCGCGAACGACGCGATCGCCGCGAGCGTGACCGGCGACGACCGCGTCGTCATCCGATCGCCGCTGCCGCCGAGCTCGACGCCGTAGCCGAGCCGGAGCTCGGCCTGCCACAGCGGATCCTCGTCCGGATCGGGCTTGGGCGCGGCCCGCGTCGTGGGCTCGGCCATGCCGACCGATCCCGTGGCCAGCACCAGACCGACACAAGTCCCCAGGATGCGCACGGGACGGCAGCTGTGCGAGCCGCGTGCCGGCCGGGCGCCACGCGACACGAGTCGCGACGGCTAGTTGGCCACGGGGTGATCGCGGGCGGCGAGCTTGCCGTCGGCATTCTTGGCGATCTTGATCAGGATCGACAGCCGGCGGTTCTGCGGCGCGTACGGGTCACCGGGCACGTACAGCTGCGACGAGCCGCGCGCGAACACCCCGGAGATCTGGGTATCGGCGACGCCGCTCGACACGAGGATCTCGCGCGCCGACGACGCGCGCTGGTACGACAGGTCCCAGTTCGACACCCGCGCGCCCTCGACGAACGGCCGGGCGTCGGTGTGGCCGTTGATCTCGATCTGGCGATCGAGCGCGGAGATCGCCGGGCCGAGCGCGCGGAGGAACCGCTCGAGCGGCTCGTTGAGCTTGGCCGACGCCATGTCGAACAGCAGGCCGTTGCCCTCGTCGACCGCCTCGATCACGATGCCCTCGGGCGTGACCTGGATGTGCACGTTCTTGATCACCTGCGCGAGCTCGCCGTCGACCGCGGCGAACCGGTTGAGCCGCTTGGCCAGGTCGCTGGCGGTCCGCGTTCGCTCGTCGGCGTAGGCCGCCTCGAGCTCGGCGCTGCCGAGGCCCGCGCCGTTGCCGGTCGCCGAGCCCATGCCGGTGACCCCGGCCGAGCCGCCGGGGATCGACGCCGGGGTGATCGGCGCCGGGGTGATCGCCGCCATGAACACCGACGAGCTCGGCTGCGCGCCGTGGGTCGAGACGTCGACCTGCGGCACCAGGCCTGTGCGGAAGTAGTTCGAGATCTCCTTGCGGCTCTGCGAGTCGGTGGACGCGAGCAGCCACAGCACCATGAACAGCGCCATCATCGCGGTGACGAAGTCGGCGTAGGCGACCTTCCACGCGCCGCCGTGGTGGCCGTGTCCGCCGTCGACCTTCTTGAACTTGCGCGCCATGGCTTTCCGCTCAGGCCTGGATCGCCTGCAGCGCCTTGTCGACCTCGGCGAACGACGGGCGCTCGTCGGTGAAGATCATCTTGCGGCCGAACTCGACCGCGGTCGGCGGGGCGACGCCGCGCGCCGAGGCGACCACGGCGGACTTGATCACCGTCAGGTAGCGCAGCTGGTGGGTCTCCTGGATCTCGGCGTTGTTGGCCAGCGGCTGGATCACGCCGTAGCACAGCAGGATGCCGAGGAACGTGCCGACCAGCGCGGCCGCCACGTGGTGGCCGATCTCGGCGGGCGGCGCGTCCATGTGGCCCATGGTGACGATGATGCCGAGCACCGCGGCGACGATGCCGATGCCGGGCAGGGCGTCGCCGACGACCTTGAGCAGGCCGGTCGCGAGGTGGCCCTCGAACTTGAGCGTGTCGAGCTCGGCGTCGAGCAGGGCCTCGAGGTCGTCGGGCGAGATGCCGTTGACGATCTGCTGCAGCGCCTCGGCGAGGAAGCCCCGGGCGTGGCCGTGGGAGGCGATCGACGGGTACTTCTTCAGGATCGTCGACTTGTCGGGCTCGTTGACGTGGGCCTCGAGCGCGAGCACGCCCTGGCGGCGGGCGAGCATGAACAGCTCGTACTGGGCCTTGAGCAGATCGAGGTAGTCGCCCTTCTTGGGGATGCCTTCCTTGATCGCGCTCTTGATCGCGTGGATCACGCGCGCGCGCATCAACCCGGGCGCGGAGGTCAGCATCACGCCGATCGCGGCGCCGATGATCACGATGAACTCGGACGGCTGGATCAGCACGAGAAAGTGCCCGCCCGCCAGGGCGAAGCCACCGGCGATCGCGGCGAACACGATCAGGATTCCTGGCAGTGACATCTCTGCCCACGAGTCGGCCGCGATGCCCCAGGATGAAGGTACGCGGTGAGCCCACGCGACGCTTCTTGCGGCAGGGTTGAACGACACGCAGTGGGGCGACGCCGCTACCCGGGGGATCGTCGTAACCGGCGCCTGGCCTTCCACTCTCACCGTCAAGATCGCCGGAGGCGCGACGTCCGAGATCCAGACACTCCATCATATCGCGTAGCTGCGCGTGGCATCGGCGCTGCACGACGGCCAGGCATGACCCGACGACGCCAGACCCACGACACGATCCCGGTGGGATTGATCGCGCGGCTCGGCGAGCTCGCCGCCAGCGATCGCATCGAGCGGTATCGCGTCGTCGCCGAGCTGGCGCGTGGCGGGATGTCGACGGTGTACCTCGGCGAGGACACCCAGACCGGCGCGCGGGTCGCGATCAAGGCGCTCGACACCTACTACGTGGGCCAGAGCGACATGGTGCTGCGCCTGCTCGGCGAGCACGAGCTCGCGAGCCGCGCGCGCCACCCGGCGCTGCTCGAGGTCCACGGCGCGGCGCAGACCGCCGACGGCCTGCCATACCTGATCATGGAGTACCTGCGCGGCGACAACCTCGGCGCGCACGCCGAGCGCCACGCGCTGTCGCTCACGGCGATCCTCGCGGTCGCCGCGCAGGTCGCGAGCGCGGCCGCGGCGCTGCACGCCGCCGGCGTCGTGCATTGCGATCTCAAGCCCGAGAACGTGCTGGTGCTCGAGGAGCCCGGCCCGGGCGGCTGGCCGCGGATCAAGGTCATCGACTACGGCGTGGCCCGGCTCACCGACGAGCCGGCGGCGACCGACGGCTCGGTGGTCGGCACGCCGGCGTTCATGCCGCCCGAGCAGTGGCACGGCGCGCCGACGCCGCGCTCGGACGTCTACGCGCTCGGCTGCCTGCTGTACGAGCTGATCACCGGCGCGCCGGTGTTCGGCGGCTCGCTGCCGCAGCTGATGATCGGCCACTGCGAGCGGCTGCCCGAGCGGCCCAGCTTCCGCTGTCTCGGCCGCTTCGAGCTCGACCCCGCGCTCGACAAGCTGATCGTGCGCATGCTGGCCAAGGATCCGGCGATGCGCCCGACCATGGCCGACGCGGCCAGCGAGCTGCTGGCCATGGCGCCGCCGGCGGTCCGCATGTGCCTGCAGCCGACCCAGCCCACCATCCTCGCCGCCGCCAGCTGACTACATCTCGACGTGGCCGCGGTGCTCGCGCTCGAGCGCCCGCTTGAGCTTGTCGAGCGCCGAGTTCTGGATCTGCCGGATCCGCTCGCGCGACAGGTGGTACTGGTCGCCGATCTCGCGGAACGTGCGCTCCTCGTCGTCGCCGAGCCCGAAGCGCTTGGTCAGCACGTCGGCCTCGATCGGGGACAGGTAGTGCAAGAGCTTCTTGATCTGCGAGGTCAGGGTCTGCGTGGTCAGGTTGTCCGCGGGCGAATGATCTTCGCTGTCCGGATCCGCCATCGTGTCGCCGAAGCTGCGGTCGTCGTCGTCGTGGACCGGCCGATCAAGGGACATCGGCTGGCCCATGATGTACCGGTGCATCTGGTTGAGCTTGGCGAGCGGCACGCGCGCCGCCTTGGCCAGCTCCTGCGGGGTCGGCGGCCGGCCGAGATCGCCGACCAGCGCCTGCCGCACCTTCTCGAGCTGCTGCTGGGCCTCGAGCATGTGGACGGGGATGCGCACCGCGCGCGCCTTGTCGGCGAGCGCGCGGCCGATCGCGTGGCGGATCCACCAACAGGCATAGGTCGAGAACCGCAGGCCACGGCGGTAGTCGAAGCGCGACACCGCGTGCATGAGGCCCAGGTTGCCCTCCTGGATCAGATCGGCGAGCGGCATGCCGCCGCGGTCGTAGCGCCGCGCCATGGTCACGACCAGGCGCAGGTTCGCGCGCACGAACTCGTCGCGCAGGCTCATCGCCGCGCGATACGCGGTGCGCACGTCCTCGATGTAGGCGCCGGCCTCCTTGCCGGTGCCCTCCACCCACCACGACTCCAGGCCGGCGAGCGACGCCTCGCGCGCGCGATACAGCTCGCGGACGACGGCGTCGATGTGGACGCGATCGAGGTCGAGCGCGCGGAGCTGGACCGCGGCCTCCTTGGCCGCTGCCACGAGCTTCTTGACCAGCTTCTCGTCCTTGCGGCCGCGCTTGGTCTTGGCCATCTCGTCGAGGACCTTCTGGAGCCTGGGAAACTTGATCGGCTGCTCGAGGTTGGGCTCGACCAGCGCGAGCAGCGCACGCACGACCTCGGGGCGCGCCAGCGCGCGCTCCCACGTCATGATCTCGGTATCTTCGATGCCCTGCGAGAGCTCGCGCTCATCTTCGGGCGTCAGCAGCTCGTGCTCGGCGAGCTGGCGGAAGTAGGCGGCGAGGTGGTCGTCCGAGTCGGGTGTGCGGATCGCGCGCACGACCTTCACCGGCGTGACGTCCTCGAGCTTCTCGTCCACGAGCTTCTCGTCGGCGCCGGGCGTGGCCGCCACACTGGCGCGACCCCCCGTGCGGGTTTGCCGCTGCCCGGTCGTACGATGGCGCGCGTGAGCCGTGCTCGACGTCGGACGGCGGGGCGTGCCCGGCCGGCGACTGGTGGAATGAGTGGTGGCCATCGCGGTTCTCCTATCGTCGAGGGTAAGACGTCGTCGGAATGGGTACCGTTGCTTTTGCCGCCGGCATTCCCCTGGATTTCACCAGGGGTGTACGAGCGACGAAGCGCAACGTTTCAGACCTGCACGTTGCGCACCCAAATCCCCCGCGACAACGACCCATCTCGGCAGGTAGCTCTGCTCACGCAGAATCAGCTGCTTGGCGCTCCTCACCTCGATCGCAGGTGGGACAATCCCGAGACGATGACCGAGTCGCACCGTGCCACGGCGACCAGTTTTGTCGAGGGGAAACGATCTCGTTGTCAGCTTTCGTGACAGCCAACGGTGTCGAGATGTCGACGATGGTTACGGAACTGTGCCGGTGCACCTGCCAGATCGACGGGGTGCCTGAGCGCACACCTTGCGTCGTCGATCCGGCTACTCGCGGGTCAGTCGCGCGACCCGGCGGGGCGC
>DASWOO010000639.1:0-9952 GCA_036404335.1 Kofleriaceae bacterium | reverse complement strand
CCTCCATGGGCGGCGCGGCCTCGACCGTACAGCCCATGACGCCGCGGATCGAGCGCATCGGCGCCTCGACCTTGAGCAGGATCTCCTCGTACTCGGACGGCGCGTCGGACAGCGCGACGATGGCGCCGCCCGTGCCGATGGACAGCCCGGCCTCGTTGATCTGGATGGTCCGGATCACGATGTTGAAGTCACAGCCGCCCGACAGGGAGAAGTAGCCGATCGCGCCGGCGTAGATGCCGCGCGGCGCGGCCTCCAGCTCGTCGATGATCTCCATCGTGCGCAGCTTGGGCGCGCCGGTCATGGAGCCGCCCGGGAACGCGGCGCGGAACGCGTCGACCGACGACACGCCCTCGCGGAGCGTCCCGGTCACCGTGCTGACCATCTGATGCACGGTCGCGTACTCCTCGATCGCCATGAGCCGGGGCACGCGCACGCTGCCGATCTCGCAGATGCGCCCCAGGTCGTTGCGCACCAGATCGACGATCATCAGGTTCTCGGAGCGATCCTTCTCGCTGCTCGCCAGCTGCTCGCGCAGCTGCAGATCTTCGAGGGTGGTGCGGCCGCGGCGCTGCGTGCCCTTGATCGGCTTGGACTCGGCGTTGCGCCGGGCGTCGATCTTGAGGAACCGCTCGGGCGACGAGCTCAGGACCTGCAGCTCGCCGTAGCGCAGGAACGCGGCGTACGGGGCGGGATTGCGCCACCGCAGCTCCTCGTAGAGCGCCATCGGATCGGGGCGCGCGGACGAGAACATCTTGTTGGTGAGGCAGACCTCGTAGGTCTCGCCTTGGCCGATCAGGTCCTGGCAGGCCTCGATCTTCGAGACGTAGGCGTCGCGCACGTCGCGCAGCTGGAACGAGGGCGCCGCGCCCGAGCCGTGCGGACGCGTGCGCGCCGGCGGCGGCGCATCGGCGAGCTCTTCGAGCCTGCGCTGGGTCGCGTGCAGCCAGTCGGCCGCGCGGGCCGCCTGCTCCGGGAGATCGATGCACACCAGGTAGGTGCAGTGCTCGAGGTGATCGAGGACCACGAGCCGGTCGGCGAACAGCAGCTGCGCATCGGGCACGGTCGAGGCGTGGGGCGAGCGCGCGCCGCACTCCTTCTTCATCTCGTAGCCGACGTACCCCACGTAGCCGCCGACCAGATCGAACGGGAGGCCGTCCGCCTGGACGCGGGCGTGCTCGATCCGGTGCTTGAGCGCATCGAAGAACGTACAGCGCTCGCTGGTCTCGCTGTCGCCGCGCTCGGTGCGCAGCGTGCCCGCGTTGACGTCGTACTTGAGCAGGTGGCTGAGCGGGCCCTCGCCGTCGCCCAGGAACGAGAACCGCGACAGACCCGAGACGACCATGCTGCTGTCGAGCCAGAACGCGTTGCGCCGTGTCGCGAACAGGCCGCGAAAGCAGGTGAGCGCGTTGGGCAGGACGTTCAGCTTGCGCCAGAACGCGCGGTGCGTTCCGGCCGGCGGCGCGGCGACCGGCGCCGGCGCCGTGCGGGACGGGACCGACGGGAAGCTGCGGACGATGCCGGCCCGCTGCGCGGTCAGGCGCGAGAAGTTCTCGAAGATCTTGCTGCCCAGCTCCGCGCAGATCGACTCGGGGTGGAACTGCACGCCGTAGATCGGCCGCGCGCGGTGCTCGAGCCCCATGATGATGCCGTCGGCCGTGGTGGCGTTCGTGCGCAGCGCGTCGGGCACCTGGCCCACGACGAGCGAGTGGTAGCGGACGACGTTGATCGGGTTCGGCAGGCCGGCGAACACGCCCGTCCCGTCGTGGAAGACCTCGGAGAGCCGGCCGTGCATCGGCTGCGGCGCGCTCACCACCGAGCCGCCGAACTGATGCGCGATGCCCTGATGGCCCAGGCACACGCCGAGCACGGGGACCTGGGCGTGGCGGATGGCCTCCGCCGAGACGCCGAAATCACGCGACCGCTCGGGGCGCCCGGGTCCGGGCGAGACGATGATGTTGTCGAACGACAGCTGCTGGATCGACTCCCAGGTCGCCTCGTCGTTCTTGACGACGATCGGCTCCTCCCCGGTGATCTCGCCGACCACCTGGAAGACGTTGTAGGTAAAGGAGTCGTAGTTGTCGATGATCAACGATCGCATATGCCCCGTGAACGGTGACTCATGGCGTTTCGGACAACGTCGTGAACAGCTCCGCGCAGCGGCGCCGGAGATCGGGGGCCTCGGCCCCGAGCGCCGCGTCCACGCGGGCGAACAGCCCGGCGAAGCCCTCCGCGTCGCCGCGCACGACCAGACCGTCCAGATCTGCCAGTGCGGCCGCGACCGCGGCGCGCGCGTGCGCCGCGAACGGATTTTCGTGCTGGATATCCCAGTACAGCTCGGCGGGAGCGCCGGTCATGCGGGCCGCGAGCAGCTGCATGGTGCGAAACGGCGGCGTGCCCGTGCGGCCGTCGCGCAGCGCCGGCGGCAGCTGCGCGAGGGTGAGGGCGAAGGCGAGCACGCTCGCGTGCACGGCGGCCTGCATGATGGCCATGGAGCGATCGTGGTCATCGCGCGGCAGATCGACGACGCGCGCGCCCCACGCCTGGAGCCAGGTGTGGAAGCGGCGGCCGAGCTCGCCGTCGCGCACGCACACGGACAGCACCGGGCGACCCGCGAAGCCGAGCTCGGGCGCGAACAGCGGGTTCAGGGAGAGGCACTCGAACGGCGGTGTACCACCGTCCGCCGGCGCGAGCGCATCGAGGTAGGGAGACTTGACCGAAAGCGTGTCCACCAGCAGACAGCCCGGCGAGAGCATCGCCGCGAGCTGACGCGCCGAGGACGTGGCGACGGCGTCCGGCAGGCAGTTCACGACCAGCGTGGCGTCGGCGATCAGCGCGCGAAGCGCGGCCGAGCCTTGCGTGACATCGAGCGCCACGACACCCTCGCTCGCGACCCGATCGACCCGCACGAGCTCGCTGACCTGCGCCGCGAGCTGCCGGGCGAGCAGGCTCCCCACTCTGCCCGCGCCGCCGAGCACGACGGCTCTCATCGGTAGCTCACTCCGGGCGGCTCGAGTCGTTCATGGCCTCGCGCAGGCTGCGCGGCCGCATGTCGGTCCAGACGGAGCCGATGTACTCGAGACAGGCGGCCCGGGTGCCGGGCGTGCCGACGCGCTGCCAGCCCGGCGGCGGATCGCGGTCCGCGGCCCAGATCGAGTACTGCTCTTCGTCATTCACGACCGCGGTGTAGATCCGCGCGTCGGCGTCGTGCATTGCGTTCGACATCATTCATTCCTGTGGTTGAGATCCGTTAATCGGAGTTCAACTCGGATTTAATCTCGTACCAAGTTCGCCTGAGAGTGTCAATGAGCGCTTGCTAGCAGCGAGTCTCGGTGATCAGCGCCACAGCGTCGGGCAAAGCCGTGTACGGAATGTAGTCAAGAGGCGTTAATCCGATCTCGGTGAGGTCTACGTGAGGTACCTTAAGAAAGCATTGAACCGCACGCCGCGGTGAGATAGAGAATTCCAGTACGAGTCTCGGTCCGCTGGTGGGCGGCCCGAGAGTTAGTTCTTATTCAGTGGACAACATCTCCTCAAGCACTCGCTCGGCCGACGCCGAGCACAAGGGCTCCCCGTGGGAGGCGCGTCTACTCGGTCACGTCCAGAACGAGACTACCGAGTTAGTGCGTTTACTGTCGCTATTCGCACAACCCGACGTGCTCTCACTCGCGCTCGGGCTCCCCGCAACCGAATTATTGCCTGCGGGAGCACTCGCGCGCGCCGCCGAAGCGTTGCTTTCGTCGGGACCGGCCGTGTTGCAAATGGGCCCCACGTCTGCCGCCTTGCGGGAGCGTGTCGCTGCATTGATGACGTGTCGCGGTATCACCTGTGACCCCGATCATGTGGTGTTGACCACTGGCGCCCAGCAGGCGCTTTATCTGGTGTGCCGGGCGTTTCTCGATCACAACGCCGACGTGCTTGTCGAGGAAGTCACGTATCCAGGGATGCTGGGCGTGCTGACGCAGACCAAGGCGCGCGTGCATCGCGCCCGCATCGATCCGGTGCGCGGCACCGACGTCGACGCGATCGAGGCCGCGCTGCGGGGCGGCGTCCGGCCGGCGTTTCTCTATCTGATCCCGGAGGGCCATAATCCGCTCGGGACCACGATCCCGCTGGCCGACCGGGAGCGCCTCGTCGAGCTTGCGCGCCGGTTCGGGGTCCCCATCGTCGAGGACTCGCCCTATGGCTTCCTGCAGCATGAGGGCGATGTCCCCGTGCCGCTCTATGCGCTCGATCCCGACAATGTGATTCACATTGGCTCGTTCTCCAAGATCTTTGGTCCGGCGCTCCGCACCGGCTGGATGATCGTCCCGCCCTCGCTGCGCCAGGCCTTCTCGCGCCTGAAGGACGCCGTCGATACCGACAGCTCGCCGCTCGTGGCGCGCGTCATCGCGCGCGTGCTCGAGGACGAGCGCTTCGTCTCGCTGCACCTCGAGGCGCTCGGCCGATCGTTTCGCGAGCGCAAGCTGCGGCTGCTCGCCGGGCTCGCCCGCGCGGTGCCGCAGTGCACCTGGACCACGCCGACGTGCGGCCTGTTCGCGTGGCTCCGCCTGCCCGATGGCATCGACCCCAAGGCCTTGCTCGCGCGCTCGATCGAACGGGAGCGCCTGGCGTTCATGCCCGGCTCGATGTTCGGCGAGGGCGACGCCGCCCGGCACGGCATCCGCCTGAGCTACGGCACGGCCTCGCTCGATCAGCTCGAGGAAGGCGCGCTGCGTCTGGGGCGTCTGCTGGCGTGACCGACAGCGCGCAACACGTCGTCCAGCTGGGTGACCCGCTGAGCACGAACCCCGCGCTCGTGGGCGGCAAGGCCGCGCGGCTCGCGCAGCTGGTGCGCGAGGGCTTCGCCGTGCCCGACGGCTTCGTCTGCACGGTGCACGCCGCGCGCGCGTTCTATCGCGACAACGCGCTGGGCCCCGACAGCCCGCGCACCGCCTTCCAGCAGGCCGCGCTGCCGAACGCCGTGCGCGACGCGCTCGACGGCGCCGCGCAGGGGCCGTGGATCGTCCGCTCGTCCGCCGTCGAGGAAGATGGCGCGGGCAGGTCGTACGCCGGGCTGTACGAGACCATCGCCGGCGCGCTCGATGCGACGCAGCTCGCCAGCTCGGTGCGCAGCTGCTGGGCGGCGGGCCACTCCGGGGCGCTCGCGGCCTACACCCGCGAGCAGGCGCCGGGCGACCTCGCCGTGCTCGTCCAGCGCCAGCTGACCCCGCGCGTTTCGGGCGTGGCTACGAGCGAAGATGTCCGCACCGGCCAGCCGCACGCGGTGGTCGTGGCCGTGCGCGGGCCGTCCGGCGCGCTCCTCGAGGGTCGCAGCGACGCCGAGGAGTGGCAGGTCCAGCGCGCGGGCGCGGCGAGCTGCACGCGGAGCCAGGGCGTGCTGACCCAGGGCGAAGCCGAGGCGGTCGCGCGCCTCGCGGTCGAGCTGGCCGCGCGCGAGGGTGCGCCGCAAGAGCTCGAGTGGGTGTTCGAGGGCGAGCGGCTGCACCTGGTGCAGGTCCGGCCGCTGCCGCACCCGGCCTCCGTCGCGTGGACGGCGCCCGCGCCGGGCGCGTGGGTCCGCCACGTCCGGCTGGGCGGCTGGCTCGGCGCGCCGGTCACGCCGCTGTTCGCCACCTGGCTGTTGCCGGTGCTCGAGCAGGGCGCGGCGCACTTCCGCCGGTACTGGGTCGGGCTCGACAGCCCCGAGCCGGCCAGCGTGCTCGTGCATGGCTGGTACTTCTCGACCGTGGACTTCGCGCCCGCCGAGCCGCTCGAGCTCGCCCGGCTGATCGCGCGCTTCATCGGCCACCTGGTGCGCCATCCGCGGCGCGGCTCGATCGCCTTCATGGGGCCGGTGAGCGACCCGGGGACGCGCCTGTGCCTGGGCGAGTGGGACGCCGTCCTGCGGCCGCGCCAGGCGCAGCTCGTGCAGCGCGCCGCGCAGCTCCTCGAGGCCGGGACCCCCGCCGAGCGCCTGGCCTGCGTCGACGAGCTGGCGCGGGCCGCCGCCGACGGCCTGGGCCTGCTCTCGGGCATCTGCAGCGCGGCGTGGAAGGCCGAGCTGCTGCTGAGCGAGTTCTGGCGCCGCCACGGCGCTCCCGGCCTCGACGGCATGCCGCAGCACCTGCTGTGCGGGCTCGGCGACGGGGCCGGTGCGCCGGCGGCGCTGTCGGTGGACTGGGCCGACCCGACCAGCGACGCGTTCGCGTGCGACGAGGCCCCGGCGAACGCGCGCCTCGCCGCGGCGCGCGCGAGCCGCGAGCAGGCGCGCGCCCGGGCGATCGATGCCCTGCCCCGCCGCCAGCGCCGGCCGTTCATCGCGCTCGCCGACCGCGCGGTGCGGTTCGGGCGCGATCGGGCGCGCTGCGCGCGCGAGGCCACCGAGTCGTGGACCTCGATGCGGCGGCTGCTGCTGGCCGTGGGCGGTCACTACGCCGCGGCGGGCCGCCTCGCCGACGCGCACGACATCTTCTATCTCGAGCGCCGCGAGCTCGACGCGCTCGTCGCCAGCCCAGCCGCACCGACCGCGCAGCTCGGGCAGGTAGCCGCGGCCCGGCGCCGGCTGCGCCGCGCGCAGGCGAGCCTGACCCCGCCGCTCCAGCTCGGCACGCTGCCCGCCCCGTTCGCGCGCGCGCTCGCGATCGCCGAGGCGCTGCGCAAGCCGGGCGCGCCGGCCGCGAGCGGCGACCGCTGGCTCGGCTACCCGGCCAGCCCCGGGCGCGTGCAGGGCCGAGCGCGCATCGTGCGCGAGCCCGGCGCGCTGCGCGACCTGGACGCCGACGACATCGCGATCGTGCCGGTGCTCACGCCGGCCCTCGTGCCGTTCGTCGCGCGGGCGCGCGCGGCCGTGGCGGAGACGGGCAATCACCTCGCGCACTCGGCCGTGCTGGCGCGCGAGCTCGGCTTGCCCTGCGTGGTCGGGCTGGAGCGCGCGACCTCGCGCGTGCGCGACGGCGAGTGGCTGATCGTGGATGGCTGGGCGGGCAGCGTGGAGCGCGTGGCGTCGAACTCTTCGAAGAGCCGAGAGGTGACCGATGGGAATACGTAATGGAGCGCAGTACCTCGCCTCGCTGAAGGACGAGCGCCACGTGATCTACGATGGCAAGCGCATCGTCGACGTGGCGTCCGAGCCCGGCTTCGAGCTCACGGCCCGCGCGGTGGCCCAGTTCTACGACTTTCAGTCGGCGCCCGAGAACCGGGAGCTGATGACCTACGTCACCGAGGACGGTGACCGGGCGGGCATGGCCTTCAAGCAGGCCCGCACCAAGGAAGATCTGCGCCAGCGCGCCGCGGCCTACGCGGCGTGGGCCGAGGTCACGTGCGGCTTCATGGACCGCAGCCCCGACTACATGAACACGCTGCTGGCGGTCATGAACGGCGTCAGCACGAGCCTGTCGGCGATCGACCCCAAGCTCGGCGAGCGCGCGCGCAACATCTACCTCGACGCCCGCCGGCGCGACCTGTTCTTCTCGCAGACTCTGGCCGAGCCCTACAAGGTCGTGTCGGCGCCGGGCACCGACGAGCAGCCCGCCTGCCGCGTGATCCGCGAGACCGCGGACGGCATCGTCGTGCGCGGCGCGCGCGCGCTGGCCACGCTCGCGCCGTTCGCTAACATGAACTTCGACATCGGCAACGGCACCTTCTATCAGAAGGGCGACGAGATCTACCTGTGCGGCTTCGTGGTGCCGGTCGGCCACCGCGGCGTGCAGTGGATCTGCCGCGACAAGCTCAACGGCGACCGTCCGCACAGCGAGTCGCCGCTCGCCGCGCGGATCGACGAGATGGACTGCGTGCTGCTGTTCGACGACTGCCTGATCCCCTGGGAGCTGGTCTACGCGCTGATCCCGATCACGGCCGACGTGCCGGGCACGCGCAACGTGCTGGCCGGCCAGCAGCACCAGGTGCTGGTGCGCTCGATCGCCAAGGCGCGGTTCCTGCTCGGGCTCGGCCACCTGATCGCCGAGTCGTCGAAGGTCAACCGCTTCATCAACGTGCAGGAGCGCCTCGGCGAGCTCGTGGTGTGGCAGCGCACGCTCGAGGCCTTCGCGGTGGCGGCGGTCGAGAACGCCGTGTTCGATCAGGCGACCCAGACCTGGGGCCCCAACCCCGAGACCGTCGAGATCGCCGGCGTCTGGTCGGCGCAGTACTTCCCCAAGATGGTCGGACACATCCTCGAGCTCGGCGGCAGCCGCCACGTATCGACGCCGCAGCAGAGCACGCTCGACCTCCTGGGCGAGCTGGCGGAGCGCTACTACGCCGGCGCCGGGCCGAACGCGAAGGAGAACATCGCGCTGTTCCGGCTGGCGTGGGACGTCGCGGGCAGCACGTGGGGCTCGCGCCAGGATCTCTACGAGCGCTTCCACTTCGGCGACGCGACCCTGCGCAAGGTGGGCGCGTACATGAGCACCGACCTGAGCGAGGCGGTCGCGATGGTGCGGCGCATCCTGCAGGTGCCGCCGTCGCGCGACCAGGTCTTCCCCACGCCCGACAAGCGCTCGACCCGGACTCACTGATCCTCAACGCGCAAGGGCGGAGCATGGCAACTCTATTCGAGGCACGGACATACTGGCTGGACCGACTGCAGGGCTGCACCGTCGGCGCGCTGCCGTTCTGGCAGGTGGCCGCGGAGGGCGCGCGCGCGCCGATCCACCTCGAGCTGGACGCGACCTCGGCCGCGCGGCTCCAGGCGCTCACCGGCGGCCAGCCGCTGCTCCGCCTGGCGACGCTCGTGGTCTGCACGCAGGCGGCGCTGAGCGTGCACACCGGGCACGCGAAGGTGGTGGTCGGCGTGGCGGCGCGTCCCGTGGGCGATCAGCCCGCGCCCGCGAATCTGCTGCCGATCGTCCAGGCGGCGGCGCTCGATAGCCCGATGCGCGAGCTGCTGGGCCAGGTGCGCCGCGGGCTGCTCGATGCCTTCGCCGTGCAGGACAGCCCGCTGCGCCCGCTGTTCCAGGAGCTGGGCTATGGCGACGGCCCGGCGCCGGTGGCCGTGGTGCTCGACGGCTTCTCGGGCGCGCTCGATCCGGTCCCGGCCGTGGTCATCCGCGCCCAGATCGACGAGGCGCGCGCCCGCCTGACCCTGACGAGCGAGCGCGCGTTCGCGCCCGACGCGCTGCGCCTGTTCCTCGATCACGTGGCGCGGATCCTCGCCGCGCTCGTGCGCGATCACGGCGTGTCGCTGCGCAAGGTCGCGCTCCTGACCGACGCCGAGCGCCAGGCGATGGACCGCTGGAACGCGACCGACGCGGCGATCCCGGCCGGCTCGGTGGTCGACTGGATCCAGCAGCGCGCCGCGGCGCGGCCGACCGCGCTCGCGCTCGCCGGGGCGTGCACCTCGACCTACGGCGCGCTCAACGCGCGCGCCAACCGGATGGCGCGCCGGCTCGTCGGGCTGGGCGTGGGCCGCGAGACCCGCGTCGGGCTCCACCTGGCCGAGCCGGAGGCGATGATCGTCGCGCTCCTGGCCGTGCTGAAGGCGGGCGGCGCCTACGTGCCGCTCGACCCGAGCTACCCGGCCGCGCGCATCGCGCACATGCTCGCCGACAGCGCGCCGGCGGTGGTCGTCAGCGCCGCGGCGATCCAGGGCAGCCTGCCCGACGGGGCGTACCGGGTGCTGAGCTTCAGCGAGCTCGACGCCGGCGGCGGCGCCGGGACCGAGCTCGACGCCGATCTGGGCACGCGTCACCTGCCCGCCCAGCTCGCCTACATCATCTACACCTCAGGTTCGACGGGCCGGCCGCGCGGCGTGCTCGTGAGCCACGGCGGCCTGGCCAACACGATCCACCACTTCACCGGCCTCAGCCGCGTGGACGCCGCGGCGCGGGTCAGCCAGTTCTGCTCGTTCAGCTTCGACGCCTCGGTGCTGGAGATCTTCGTCGCGCTCACCGGCGGTGCCACGCTGTGCGTCGCGCCCCCGGATGTGCGCGCGGGCGTCGGGCTCGCCGCGTTCCTCCGCGCGCAGCGCGTGACGGTG
>DASWOO010000638.1:0-10529 GCA_036404335.1 Kofleriaceae bacterium | reverse complement strand
GACACCAAGTCGAGCCTCAAGAGCCCGCTCGTGAGGCCGAATTCTGGCCTCAGCGTGAGACTTCCGTAGACACGAACGCTCTGTTGTCGGTGCGCATGGCGGGCGGGATCGCACCGAACTCGAGCGCACGTTGACGTGTTGCAGAGCGAGGCGGCGCTGTACTACACGAGACCTGGCGCGTCCGGCCGCATGCAGCGGTGACTACGGGGGACGTCAATCGTGCCGATCGCCCGAAATGCACCAGCTCGGTCACTGCTGGCCGCGGGTTGCGCAAGCTTCCGCATATCGCCTTAGGGCGTTTGACAGTGCCACGCGCGCGGGCCGCAGTCGCGACCGAGGGTGCGTCGCAGCGTGTCCCACGGGCTGCGACGGCTGATGCCGCATTGTCGGGCAGGCTGTTCCGGCCCCACACTGCGGAGCAATGCAACGATTCGCTGCCATCGCATTGATCCTTGCCGGGGCCTGCGCCAAGCATGCTCCCCCTGCTGCCGCGCCGGCTCCGGTCGCCGAGGCGCCTGCGCCGGTTACCGCGCCCGCGCACACGCCGCCGCGGCTGGTGAGCGTCGACGAGCGGCGGAAGCTGCTGACGGACCTCCTGGCCGAGCAGTGGGAGTACACGCTGCGGCACGGGCCGGAGTTCGCGAGCATCCTCGGTGACAAGCGCTACAACGATCAGTGGAGCGACGGCTCGCCCGAGGCGATCAAGGCCGATCTCGAGCAGAGCCGCGTGTTCCTCGCGCGGTTCCAGGCGATCGACACGGCCGGGTTCCCGGAGCAGGAGGCGCTCAACCAGCAGCTGATGGTGCGCCAGCTCAAGGAACAGCTGACCAACGCGCGGTTCGAGGACTGGTTGATGCCGATCGATCAGCAGTTCGGCTTCCACATCGGGCTCGCCACGCTGCCGGCGCTGTTTCCGTTCGCCGAGGTCAAGGACTACGACGACTACATCGCCCGGCTCAACAAGCTGCCGGACGTGTTCGCGCAGCAGACGGCGCTGATGAAGACCGGCCTGGCCAAGCACCTGATGCCGCCGAAGATCCTGCTCGAGCAGTGCGTCGTGCAAAGCCAGAACCTGGCCAAGCTCGCCGGCGACAAGAACCCGTTCGCGGTGCCGATCGCCAAGTTCCCGGCCGGGATCGCCAGGCCCGAGCAGGACCGGATCCGCGCGGCCGTGCTCGCCGCGATCCGCGACAAGGTCCAGCCGGCCTACGCCACCTTCGCCACGTTCCTGCGCGACGAGTACGTGCCCGGCGGGCGCAGCGAGGTCGGCGTGTGGTCGCTGCCCGACGGCGTCGACCGCTACAACGCGCGGATCCGGACCTCGACGACGACCGACCTGACCGCCGATCAGATCCACGAGATCGGCCTCAAGGAGGTCGCGCGGATCGAGGGCGAGCAGGCCGAGGTCGGCAAGAAGCTCGGCTTCGCCGACTTCGAGAAGTTCAAGGCCCACATCCGCGGCGACAAGCAGCTCTACGCCAGGAGCCGCGAGGACATCCTGCGGCGCTACCGCAAATACGTCGATCAGATGTACACCAAACTGCCGATGCTGTTCGGCCGCCTGCCGCAGCAGCGCATGCGGGTCGAGCCGGTCGAGCAGTTCCGCGAGAAGGAGGCCTCGGGCGCGCAGTACGACCAGGGCACCAAGGACGGCTCGCGGCCCGGAACGGTCCGGGTCAATACCTACGAGCCGACCAAGCGGCTGTTCATCGACATGGAGTCGACTGCCTATCACGAGGGCGTGCCCGGCCATCATTTGCAGATCGCGATCCAGCAGGAGCTCGGCGACCTGCCGGCGTTCCGCCAGCAGGCGTTCTTCGTCGCGTTCCAGGAGGGCTGGGCGCTGTACTCCGAGAAGCTCGGGAAGGAAGTCGGCTTCTACCAGGATCCCTATAACGACTACGGCCGGCTCCAGGACGAGATGCTGCGCGCGATCCGCCTGGTCGTCGACACCGGGCTGCACGCCAAGCACTGGAACCGCGAGCAGGTCGTGAAGTTCTTCCACGATCACTCGACGATCGACGAGCCGTCGGTGCAGTCCGAGACCGATCGCTACATCGCCAACCCGAGCCAGGCCCTGGGCTACAAGATCGGCCAGCTCACGATCTCGCGGCTGCGCGCCAAGGCCCAGGCCGCGCTCGGCGCCGCGTTCGACATCCGCGCGTTCCACGACGAGGTGCTCGGCGGCGGCGCCCTGCCACTCGACGTGCTCGAGCGCCGGATCGACGCGTGGATCGCGACGAAGAAATCCTAGCTCGCGAGGCGATCCCCGGGCGGCGCCGGGAGGTGACAAGCTGCTACCCGCGGGATGCGATCGATGCCTCGCTAACCGCGTGAAATCGCGCAAGACCTCGACGGCACACGCGCTGCAGTAGCCGAGGTCATGAACACCACCAACGAAGCCGCCCTCGAGTCGATCAACCCCGCCGAGCTGGGCGCCGTCACCGGCGGCGGCATCGGGCAGCAGATCGGCAGCATGTTCGGCGACAAGGGCGCCAAGTGGGGCGGCCTCGCCGACAACATCATGGGCATGGTCGGCCAGGCGACCGGCGGCAAGGGCATCGGCGGCATCCTGGGCCAGCTCGGCGGCCTGGGCGGCGGCTCATCGGGCGGCAGCTCGGGCGGCAGCTCGGGCGGCAGCTCGGGCGGCGCGGCTGCGTCGGACGCGGCCACGGCGCAGTAGCTGCGCTACAGCGCGCCGGCGGCGCCGGCGGCGATCACGCGCTCGCGGAGCCGCTGCGATTCGGCCAGGGCCTGCGCCGTGGTCAGCCGGCGCGACGGATCGGGATCGCCGAGCCGCATGATGTGGTGCTGGACCTCGTCGGCGATCGCCGGCGCGGCGGCGACGATCGCGGCCGGCAGGCGGAAGTCGTCCATCGAGCGGACCCCGGCCATCGCGGCCTCGCGGGTCCACGGCGGCTGGCCGGTGAACATCTCGTAGAGCACGACCGCGCTGGCGAACACGTCGCTGGCCGGGCTGAGGTGGCCGCGGCGCTGCTCGGGTGACATGTACGCCAGGGTGCCGACGGCCTCCGGATGGGCGTGGGTCGCCTGGCCGCTGGCGTTGGGCAAGTGGGCGACGCCGAAGTCGCCGAGCATGACCTCGACGCCGGGCAGCTCGGCGTCGCGCCGGAACATCAGGTTGGCCGGCTTGAGATCGCAGTGGACGATGCCGCGGCGGTGCGCGGCGTTGAGCGCGCTGAGGATCTGGCCGTGGCGCTCGATCGCCCGGCGGAAGGTCTGGCGGCCGCGGTCGCGCTGGACGTCGCGCAGGGTGCCGCCGCCGGCGAGCTCCATGACGATGCGGCGCGACGCCTCGTCGAGGTCGAGCACGGCGACGACGTTGGGGTGGCGCAGCGACGCCATGACCCGCGCCTCGTGGAAGAACCGGGCGAGCGCGTCGGACCGCTCGGTGCCCGCGAGGTGCGGGTGCAGGAGCTTGATCGCGACGTCGCGGTCGAGCTCGGCGTCGCGCGCGAGGTAGACCACGCCGGTCGCGCCGCGGCCCAGCTCGCGGATCAGGCGGTAGCGCGCGCCGGCCTGGACCCCGGCGATGTCGCCCGACGCGATGGTCTCGCCCGCGGTCGGCGAGGTGCGGCCGGTCAGCCCGCGCAGCCGCTCGACGCGCATTCGCACGTTGGGGTAGTCGACGTCGCGGCCGAGCACCGCCTCGTAGTGGCGCAGCGCGCGCTCGTGATCGCCGTGCTTGCGGCCGTGCTCGGCGAGCAGGTAGTGGGCGCGCAGCGCGTAGCGCGGATCGGCGGTCAGCCGGTCGAGGTGGGGCAGGGCGGTGTCGAGCTCGCCGCGCTGCTCGTAGCGCTCGGCGAGCCACGCCCCGAGCGGCGCGGTCGCCTCGGCCTCGACCTCGGGCACCGAGAGCAGCTTCTCGGCCCACTCGATGGCGAGGCGCTCGTGGCCCGACGCCCACAGCCCGTCGAGCTGGCGCACGACCTCGGGCGAGCCGGCCTCGGCGCGGCGCTTGCCGTCGGATAGCTCGGCGACCAGCCGGGCGAGGAACGCCTCCTCCGGGCTACCGAGCTGCTGCGGCTCGACCGCCGGCGCGGCCGGCGCGGGCAGCCGCGGCACGCGGCCGAAGAAGATGTCCCAGAACGTGCGCTTCGCCATGCTCAGGCCACTTCGATCTCGTCGCCATCGGCGCGCAGCCGGTCGCCGCGGATCAGCTGGACCCGGACGTCACCGAGCGGCTCGTCGTTGAACATCACCGGCTTGCCCGGCGCGCGGCCGAGCAGCGGGCGGCCGCGCTGGAACGTCAGGTCGATCGGCAGGCCGAGCGCGCCGAGGTCGATCGGCACGCCCTCGGCGCCGACGACCAGCGCGACGCCGCGATCGAGGCCGCCGCGGACCTTGAGCACCAGCACCCGGGCCTCGCCGAGCACGCCCGGCGAGGCCGGCGCCGCCTGGGTCAAGGTCTCGAAGTCGATCGCGCACTCGTCGCCGAGCCCGAGCTGGCCCGCGCCGACCAGCGGCACCGCGCCGGCGAGCCGCAGCCCCGCGAGGCTGGTGCCGTTGCGCGAGTCGAGGTCGCGCAGCCGGAACACGTCGCCGGCCTGCTCGATCTCGGCGTGCTGGCGCGACACGCCGCCGGCGCGCAGGCTCAGGTCGCACAGCGGATCGCGGCCGAGCACGACGCGCGGCGCGGCGCACACGACGATCGCCGGCACGCCGCGGCGGCGCAGCTCGAGCTTGCCCGCGGACAGCAGCGCGGTGTCGAGCCGGTCGAGCAGCCGGCGGTACTCGCTCGCCGCGCTCGCCGCCGCGATCGCCCGGGCCAGCTCGCTGCGCGCCTCGTCGCGCCGGCCGATGTGCATCGCGGTCTGGTAGCCGGCGAACGCGTCGGTCTCCTCGTGGACCGCGTGCTGCGCGGCGTCGTCCTTGGCGAGCGCCGCCTCCATCTTCTCGACCAGGCCGCCGGCCGAGTAGGCGTGGGCGGCGCCCTGGTGATCGCCGATGGTCTCGAGCGCCTCGCCGGCCAGCGCGTGGTTATCGCCGGCGACCAGCAGCTCGGCGGCCTCGCGGACCTTGCCGCGGTCGCGCTCGGTGGCGATGCCCTCGGCGCGCACCGATTCCCACAGCGTCCGGCCGAGCGCGTTGGACGCCTGGCGGCGCAGCGCGGGCTCGTCGCCGGCCCAGCGCAGCGCATCGCGCAGCGCGGCGAGCTCGGCGATCCGGGTCCCGGCCCGCGCCGCGCGCGCCAGGTGCATGCGGACCGCGCCGGCCAGCTCGCCGGCCAGCGCGTAGCGCTCCGCGGCCAGCTCGACGTCGCCGGCGGCCTCGGCGGCCACCGCGGCGCGGTAGTCGGCGGAGAACATCCGGCGCATGAAGCTCACGCCGGCAGTATACGACGCCGGCGCGTCACTGCAGCGCCTGACCGAACTTCGCCTGGTACTGGGCGTTGAGCGCGTCGAGCGCGGCGCGATCCTGGCCGCGCGCGTAGGCCTTGCCCAGGGTCCGCCACGCCTGGCCGAGGTCCGGATCGATGGCGATCGCCTTCTTGAGCTTGTCGATGCCGGCGGGCGTCGACCCGGTGTCGCGCAGCAGCAGCACGCCCTGCAGGTACAGCGCCCACGACTCGTCGGGATCGGCCGCCACCGCCCGGGCGCACGCGGCGCGCGCGGCGTCGATCTGGCCCATGCGGAACGCCAGGTCGCAGCGCGCGGCGGTCAGCCCCGGCGAGCCGCGCCACTTGCCCTCGGCCCGGGCGAGCAGGCGCTCGGCCTCGCCGAACTTGCTGGCGTACACCCGGTCGAGCACGCCGCGCGTCGCGTCGACCAGCGCGGCCTCCTGGTCGGGCGCGACGAACTTGTTGCCGCGCGGCACGCCGTAGCGCGCCCGGGTCCGCGCGATCGTGGCCGCCGTCGGCTTGTCGTCGAGCCCGGACTTGCCGAGCGCGTCCTCGGTCCAGGTCAGCGCGCCCATCGCCGCGTAGATCCCGACGAGCTTGCGCCACGCGTCGGCCGCCGGCCCGCCGGTCGGCAGGTTGGCGATCTTGGCCTCGGCGGCGACCAGCTCGCCGCGCGCGCCGGCCAGGTCCTTGGCGCGGACGAGCGCCTCGCCGACCGCGAGGTGCACCGTCGGATCACCGGGCGCGAGCTCGGCGACCCGCGCGCACGCCGCCCGCGTCGCCTGGTCGGTCACGCCGGGCTTGGTCAGCATCAGCTCGCACTTGAGCTCGAACAACGGCGCGGTGGCGGGGTAGGCGGTGAGCAGGTTGTCGAGCTCGACCAGCGCCTCCTCGGGCCGGCCCTGCTTGATCAGGTTGGTGATCCGCGCGACCTCGTCGACCGCGCCCGGCGGCATGCCGGCGAACGTCTTGGTCGGCTTCGCGGTCTCGGTGATGTGGACCAGCGCCTTGATCACCTGGTCGTGCGACGCCGGCACCCAGCCGCCCCACTCGAGCTTCTCGATGTCGTTGACCAGGCGCTTGGCCAGCGCGGCGTCGGCCTCACCGCCGAGCCGGCCGTCGATCGCCAGCTGCAGGAGCTCGCGGGTCCGGTTGGCGAACGTGTTCTGCTTCGGCCCGTACAGCGCGTGCTGGATCCACGTCGGATCGCCCTCGTCGATCGCGCCGAGCGTGACCGCGAGCTGGTGGAGCAGCACGACGGTCTGCTTGTGGCGGCGGTGCGCGGCGATGACCTCGGCGCGATCGCCGGACGCGGCGTCGGGCAGCTTGCCGGCCAGCGCCAGGACCTCGAGCTTGTCGTCCCAGCCGCGGACGATGACGTGGTGGCCCAGCGGCTCGGCGTCGCCGAGCTCGGCCATCGCCGAGGTCTGCCGGTCGGCCGGCGCGACGTAGCCGATCACCCAGACCGCGTCGTCGGCCTTGTCGTGCTCCTGCAGCTGGCGCAGCGCCTGGTGCGCGTCGCCGTCGCGCGGCCACTCGCGGATCGCGCCGTCGACCTGCATGCGGACGCCGAGCAGCGGCGTCAGCAGCTGGTTGGCGTAGTCGAGCTCCTCGGCGATGTTGTCCTTCCAGTGCGGCAGCGCCTGCATCCCGGGGTCGGCGTAGACCCGGATCTTGGCGACGCGCGGATCGCCCGGCTTGGGCCGCGTGACCTGGAGCGTGGCGGGCACGAGCTTCATCACCGCGTCGCCCTTCTTGGCCTCGCGCCCGGCGAAGCAGCCGGCCAGCAAGGTGACAGACGCGAGGAGGAGCCCGGCCGCCCGCGAGGGGCGCTGCGATCGCATGCCGGAAATGTCCCCGGTGGCGGGCGATCGCGCAAGCGCCGGCGCCGGGCGTAAGATGCGGCGGTGTTATTGCTCGACGAGCGGATCAAGGCGGATGGCACGCACGCGCGCACCTGGGCGCTCGGCGGCGGCGACCACGTGGAGCTGCGCGACGACGATGGCGCCAGCGGCCGGCTGTCGGCGGTCGCGGTCGACCGGGTGATGGTCCGCTACGGCCGTCCGCTCGAGGCGGACGTCGGCGCGCTCGACGGCGAGGCGATCGACGTCGGGCCGTACCGGCTGCGCCGGATGCGCTACCACGCGCGGGTCGACGCCGAGGGCCGCGACTACCTGGTCTGGGAGCGCCCCGACGGCGAGCCGCTGGCGTGCGTCGCGGCGATGGTCACCGCGGCGCTGCGCTACCTGACGTTGCGGCTCGCGGATCGTTCGTGCTAGGCACTGCCATGCGGCATCGCCTGAGCTTTGTGTTCGTCGTCGCGGCGCTGCTCGCCGGCTGCAAGGGCGATCCCGTCAAGTGCGATCAGGGCTGCCGGAACTTCGCGAACCTGATGTTCTGGAAGCAGGCCGACGCCGAGATCGCCCAGGCGCCGCCCACCGAGCGCGACGCGTTGCGTAAGAAGAAGCTGGCGGAGCTGTCCCTCAAGGTGGAGGGCGGCATCGACATGTGCATCACGCAGTGCCAGTCGGCCAACAAGGAAGACGACATCGACTGCATGATCGCCGCCAAGACCCCCGATCAAGCGCAGGCTTGCCTCAAGCAATAGCGGGGCTGGTAGAGTGTGCCGGCCCATGCCCACGCCGCCACCGTCATCGCCGCCCCGGGCTCGCGTCGACGTGCTCGGCGAGCGCGTCCGCTGGCTCGATCGCTACCGCCGGCTCGTCGCGCTGTGCGCCGCCGCGATCGCCGCGCCGCTGTTCGTGACCCAGGTCGGTGACGACCTCGGCGCCGACTGGCCCGAGCTCCACATCACCGCGCTGTCGCTGATGCTCGGCGCGATCGTCTGGTGGATCACCGAGGTCGGCCTCGCGTACCTGGCGGCGCTGTGGGAGACCGAGCAGTGCCACCTGGTCCGCGACCGCGACCTGCCGCGCGCCGTGCTGGTCAGACGCTAACCTGCGTTCGCGATCGCCGAAAATGCCGCGAGCGGCACCGGATCGGGAGATCCAGGCCGCTCGCGAAGCTGCGTGTGCGTGAGCGCTCGGACTAGAAGTCCATGCCGCCCATACCGCCCATGCCACCCATGCCGCCCATGCCACCGCCGCCGCCGCCACCACCGGCCGGGGCCGGGGCATCCTTCTTCGGACGCTCGGCGATCATCGCCTCGGTGGTCAGCAGCAGCGCCGCGACCGACGCGGCGTTCTGCAGCGCGGTGCGCACGACCTTGGTCGGGTCGATGACGCCGGCCTTGACCAGGTCGCCGTACTCGAGGGTCGCGGCGTTGAAACCGAACGAGCCCGTGCCTTCCTTGACCTTGCTGACGACGATCGAGCCGTCGACGCCGGCGTTGGCCGAGATCTGGCGGAGCGGCTCCTCGATCGCGCGGCGCACGATCGCGACGCCGAACGCCTGCTCGTGGCTCGGCTTGAGCCCGTCGAGCGCCGATTGCGCGCGGATCAGCGCGACGCCGCCGCCGGGGACGACGCCCTCTTCGACGGCCGCGCGGGTCGCGTGCAGCGCGTCCTCGACGCGGGCCTTCTTCTCCTTCATCTCGACCTCGGTCGCCGCGCCGACGCGGATGATCGCGACGCCGCCGACGAGCTTGGCGAGGCGCTCCTGGAGCTTCTCGCGGTCGTAGTCCGAGGTCGTGTCCTCGATCTGCTTGCGGATCGTGCGGACGCGCGCCTCGATCGTGTCCTTCTTGCCCGCGCCGTCGACGACGGTCGTGTTGTCCTTGTCGACCGTGATCCGCTTGGCGGTGCCGAGGTCGCTCAGGGTCACGTTCTCGAGCTTGAGGCCGAGGTCCTCGGTGATCGCCTCACCGCCGGTGAGCACCGCGAGGTCCTTCAGCATCTCCTTGCGGCGATCGCCAAAGCCCGGGGCCTTGACCGCGCAGATGTGCAGCGTGCCGCGCAGCTTGTTGACGACGAGCGTGGCGAGCGCCTCGCCATCGACGTCCTCGGCCACGATCAGCAGCGGGCGGCCGCTCTTGGCGACCTGCTCGAGCACCGGCAGGAGGTCCTTCATCGTCGAGACCTTGCGCTCGCAGATCAGGACGTAGGCGTCGTTGAGCACGACCTCCATGCGCTCGGTGTCGGTCACGAAGTACGCCGACAGGTAGCCGCGGTCGAACTGCATGCCCTCGACCACGTCCAGCTCGGACGTCATGGTCTTGGCCTCTTCGACCGTGATCACGCCTTCCTTGCCGACCTTGCGCATCGCCTCGGCGATCATCTCGCCGATCTCGGTGTCGCCGTTGGCGGAGATGATGCCGCCCTGAGCGATCTCCGACGAGCCCGAGACGGGCTTGGAGCGCGCCTTGATGTCCTCGGTCACCTTGATGACGGCGAGGTCGATGCCGCGCTTCAGGTCCATCGGGTTCATGCCGGCCGCGACCGACTTCATGCCCTCGCGCACGATCGCCTGGGCGAGCACGGTGGCGGTGGTGGTGCCGTCGCCGGCATTGTCGTTGGTCTTGGAGGCCACTTCGCGCAGCATCTGCGCACCCATGTTCTCGAACTTGTCCTTGAGCTCGATCTCCTTGGCGACGGTGACGCCGTCCTTGGTGATGCGCGGCGCGCCGAAGCTCTTGTCGATCACGACGTTGCGACCCTTGGGGCCCAGCGTGACCTTCACTGCGTCGGCGAGGATGTCGACGCCGCGCAGGATGCGCTCTCGCGCGTCGCGGCTGAATTTAACGTCCTTGGCTGCCATGATGGCTACCTTTCAGATTGGAAGTTGATGAAACGGTACGCGAAACCTGCGGAGTCCGGCCTCAGCCGACGATCCCCAGGATGTCGCTTTCCTTCATGATCAGCAGGTCTTCGCCGTTCAGCTTGACCTCGGTGCCCGACCACTTGCCGAACAGGATCTTGTCGCCGGCCTTGACGTCGAGCGGGGTGATCTTGCCCTGGTCGTCCTTGGCGCCGGCGCCGGCTGCGACGACCTCGCCCTCCTGGGGCTTTTCCTTGGCGGTGTCGGGAATGATGATCCCGCCCGCAGTCTTCTCGTTCGCCTCGGTGCGGCGGACAAGAACGCGGTCGTGGAGCGGTCGAAAATTCATGCGCTTCACCATAGTCTGAGTTGAACCGGGTACGCGTTAGCACTCAGCCGGAGCGAGTGCTAACGACCCCGCAGATATGTAAACCCGACCGGTGACTGTCAA
>DASWOO010000637.1:0-6224 GCA_036404335.1 Kofleriaceae bacterium | reverse complement strand
GCCGGGTCTGGGCGCGCTGCGGCACGACCTCGGGGTCCCGGGTGTCGACCGCGATCTCCCAGGTCGCGCTGATCTCGCGAAAGTCCGACCCGCCGCCGCCGATGCCACCGTCGATTCGACCAAACTGCATGGGATCAACTCTCGACATCCTCGGCGGCGCCGACAAGCCCCGCCACCGACGGCGATCCCGCGATTTCGGCCATGGCCTCGACGGAAAACCGCTGCGCCGAGCCGGGGTTATCGCCGGCGCTGACGGTTCGTGGCGATTTTGCCCCCGACCCGTCAAACTGTTTTGACCACGTCGGCTGGATTACCGTCGGGCGCCAGCGCCACACGTCGCGCCCGCCGCCGGGCTGCTCAGACGGTCAGGCCCTTCTTGTACGCCAGCAGCTCCTTCTGGGTCTTGAGCAGCAGCTGGTTGGTCTCGAGCAGCTCCTTGGTCCGCATCCGCACCTGGTTGGCGAGCCGCTCGCGCTCGCGGGCCTCGGTCTCCAGCATCTCCTGGTACTTGACCTGGACCACGGCCTCGTCGGTGACGTTGCGCTGGATCTCGAGCGCGCCGACGTGGTTACCCTGCTCGTCGGTGATCGGCACGGCGGACAGGATGAACCTGAGTCTCTTGGTCTCGCCGGCGATCTGCCCCGAGATCTCGTCGAGCCGGACGTGCCGGTTGTCCGCCCAGCACTGCTGGGCGATGCACTCGGTGCTGCAGATGTTCAGCTCGATCACCTCGAAGCACCGCTTGCCCTTGAGCCCGCGGGCGACCTGGCGCGGCAGCAGGGCGAAGAACGCCCGGTTGAAGTCGACGATTCGACGCTCCGTGTCGACGATGAAGTAGCTATCGACGATCGCGCTCGCGACGCGCTTGAACTCGGTCAGGAACTGTTGAAGCGCAGGAGCGACGGTCCCGGAAGCGTCCACCGACAAATCGTAGCAGAGCGCCGCGAGCTGGCATATCCTGCGGCCCGAATGGCAGCTCGAGGGGGCCTTAGCCTTTCCATCAAAATGATCCTGACGACGACGCTCTTGATCGTCGTCACCGTGGTTGGCTCCGGCGTGCTCAACGTGATGAACATCCGTCGAGCCTTCGACGAGTCGACCAAGGAAAATATCGAGGTGTTCCGCGCCGGCCGCGAGGCCTCCGGCGAGTTCGGCACGCCGCTGTTCGCCCGCGCGGTCGAGCAGCTGCTGATCGATCGCGGCCGCGACGCCGACATCCTGTCGCTGGTCCAGCAGACCGTCGCCCAGGACACCAAGGACGGCCCGAACGGCAAGAAGGACTACGGCCTCAAGCTCGCCTACGTCCTCGACCCGAACCAGAAGATGGTCGCGTCCTGCTTCGAGGACGCCAAGCTCGACTGCCGGCCCGGCAACCACGACCCGGTCGGCCCGGCGTTCGGCCAGCTCACCGTCGACACCTGGAAGCAAGCGCTGGCCGCGTGGAAGGCCGCCGCCGCCGACAAGGCCAGGAAGGGCGACGCGCTGATCAAGTTCGACACGTCCGGCGCCGGCGGCGACCGCTATCGCGTGTTCGCGTTCCCGGTGTTCACCGGCGTGCCGCCGACCGCCGCCGGCGCGATCGCCGCCGAGCCCAGCGACCAGCGCCTGGGCTACGTCGTCGTCGGCTACGACCTCGCGCCGATCGACTGGTTCTCGCAGGAGGCCGCCGAGCAAAAGGCCACGGCCTCGACCCGGGCCGCGCTCAACACCGGCGCGGTCGGCGCGCTGTTCGCGCTGATCGGCACCGTGCTCGCCATCCTGCAGGGCCTGTCGATCTCGCGGCCGATCAAGCAGCTGGCGTGGCGCGCCGACCAGATCGCGCGCGGTGACCTGACGGCGCGCGTCGAGATCACCTCGGCCGACGAGATCGGCCTGCTCGGCACCAACTTCAACTTCATGGCCGATCAGATCGCGATCCTGCTCGAGCAGACCGCCGAGAAGGCGCGCATCGAGCAGGAGCTCGAGGTCGCCAAGACGATCCAGGACACGCTGGTGCCGAGCCCCGAGCCGGTCGATCACGGCGTCCTGCAGTTCGCCGGGTTCTACCAGCCGGCCGCGCAGACCGGCGGCGACTGGTGGACGTGGCACGACCTGGTCGGCGGCAAGGTCCTGCTCGTGGTCGGCGACGTCACCGGCCACGGCGTGCCGTCGGCGATGATCACCGCGGCGGCCAAGGCCGCGTGCGACGTGTCGCGCTACGTCTACCGCGACGACGTCACGGTCACGGGCCTGCTCGAGATCATGAACCACGCGATCTACGAGAGCGGCCAGCGCAAGTTCGTGATGACCTGCTTCGCGTCGATCATCGACCCGGCCACGCGCACGATCACGTACGCCAACGCCGGCCACAACTTCCCCTACCTGTTCCGCTCGAGCGAGGGCCGCGGCGAGTTCGGCTCGCTGATGATCCGCGGCAACCGGCTCGGCGACGATCGCAACTCGCGCTACGAGGCCAAGACCACCGAGCTGGCGCCCGGCGACGTGCTGGTCTGGTACACCGACGGGATCGTCGAGTGCGAGAACGCCACCGGCGAGGAGTACGGCGAGAAGCGGTTCCGCGCGTCGGTCCGCCGCGCCGCGCACCTGGGGGTCGGCGACATGCGCAACGCGATCGTCAACGACGCCGTCGCTTTCTTCGACGAGACCCCGCGCAAAGACGACATCACCATGGTCGTCGGGAGGATCCAGTGAGAGGCTCGTTGTTCCGGATCCTGCTCGCGGGCGCGGCCGCCGCCGCGGCGATGTCCATGGCCGCGCCGTCCCGCGCGCTCGCCGCCGTCGAGGACGACCTGCGCGACGGCGACAAGCTGTTCGAGGACGGCCAGTGGGCCAAGGCCGCGCAGGCGTTCGATCGCGCGATCGCCAAGGCGCCCGGCGAGGTCTCGGCCGAGGCCTACGGCAAGCGCGCCGCGGTGTTCATCATCCTCAAGGACTACAAGGGCGGCCTCGACTTCATCGCCCGCGCCAAGCAGCGCTACCCCAACGCGCCCGAGATCCTCGAGCAAGAGGCGCTGATCCTGTGGGAGACCGACCACAAGGACGAGGCGGTGCAGCTCGCCGAGACCGTGGTCGCGACCCGGCCGCGCGCGTTCACCAACCAGAAGCTAATCGGCGAGTTCTACGCAGGGCGCGATCCGGGCAAGACCGTCGACGCCTACGAGAAGTACCTCGCCAACCGGCCAGCCGACCTCGAGGGCGGCGACGTGCTGCCGCGGATCCGGCTCGGCTTCGCGTACCTGACCGTGGCGCGCACGTCGATCGCCCAGGGCGACGAGACCACCGCGCAGCGCCAGTTCGCCAAGGCCGCCGACCAGTTCGACACCGTGTCGCGCAAGTTCGGCAAGAAGCCCAACGCGCAGGTCAACGCCGATAACGGCCTGTGCGCCGCGCTGACCGGCCTGGGCAAGTTCGACCAGGCGGCGACGGTGTGCGAGCGCGTCGTCGAGGATCCGCGCCACGTCGACAGCACCGGCTCGGTGTGGTTCAACCTCGCGACCGACTACATGGCGCGGCGCCAGACCCGCAAGGCGCGGACCGCGGGCGCCGAGTACCTCAAGCTGCGCAAGGGCGAGGCGCGCGGCTACATGCTGCTCGGCGACACCTACTTCGCCGATCGCGACTGGCCCAACGCGCTCGATCAGTACCAGCGCGCCGAGAAGGCGCTCAAGCCCAGCCAGAGCCACGAGCAGATCCAGCTGTCGATCCGCATGGGCAAGACCTATCGCCGGATCCCGGCGAACGGCGGCGCGAACCTGGCGATGGCGATCGACAAGCTGAGCACGGCGTTCGCGGCGAACCCGACCAGCATCGAGCTGGCGCTCGAGCTCGGCGGCGCGTACCTCGAGGCCCGGCAGGACGCCAAGGCGGTCGCGCTGACCGACCGCGTGCTGAGCGCGCCGGACGTGGCCAAGGCACCGGCCGAGGCGCGCGGCAACGTGCTGGTGCTGTCGGGCAAGGCGCTGTTCAACCTGCACAAGCTGCGCGACGCGCGCGCCCGGTTCGAGGAAGCGCAGAAGCTGCGGCCCAGCGACATCACGGTGCAGCGCGGCCTGGTGTTCGCGATCAACGAGCAGGCGCTCGAGCCCGACCGCGGCCGCGACGGCGCGCAGAACCTGCTCGAGCAGGCGCTGACGATCGACCCGCAGTCGCCGGTGACGATCACCAACCTCGCGGTGCTGGCGATCGATCGCGGCGATTGCGACGGCGCGCGCGCGCAGCTCGCGCGGCTCGAGTCGATCCGCGGCCACGACACCGTGGTGCGGGCGCGGCTGATCGCGCGGTCGTACCTGTGCGGCGGCCGGCCCGACGTCAAGCAGGCGAACATGGCGTTCCAGGTCGCCGAGCGCGAGGCCAAGAAGGCCAACGCGGCGATGGCACTCGCCGAGATCTACACCGAGTGGGCGCCGCTCACCTGGGACAGCGATCTGGGCGACGCGGTCGAGAAGCTCGAGACGGCGGTGCAGACCGCGGTGCAGGATCCGGTGGTCGCCGCGGCGGCCAAGCGCAACCTGGCGCTCGCGCTGTTCCGGCGCGGCTGGCGGTCGATGCGCGACGGCAAGTCGACCGAGGCCGCCAACGACTTCGAAAAGGCGACGCGCGACCCGGGCGTGCTCAAGGGCACCGAGCCGCAGGCGTTCGAGTTCTCGTACGCGCTGGCGCTGCTCGACGCCGGCCGCGCGCCCGAGGCGGCCAAGCTGTTCCGCTCGCTCGCGGCCAAGGGTGGCCAGGGCGCGTACCTGCGCGGCGCGTACGCCCGGTTCGGCACGCAGCTGTTCGCGGCGTACGCGAGCTATCGCAACGGCTCGATCGCCGCGCGCCAGCAGGCCGCGGCCGAGCTGACCAAGCTGGTCAACGAGGGCGGGCTCGGCGACAAGGTCAAGGAGATGCTCGCGTCGTGCTGGGAGACGATCGCCGTCGACCAGTGGCGCGCGGGCCAGAGCCAGGCGGCCGCGCGGTCGCTGACCACGGCGGAGAAGTACGCGGCCGGCGACCTCAAGCGACGGCTCGCGATGGACCGCGCGGCGCTGTCGCTCGGCAAGGCCGACCTGGCGACGATGGAAGGGCTCGGGGGCAATCCGCCCGAGTCGCTGGTCAACCTGGGCATCATCTACGACCAGCTCGGCCGGTCGCGGGAGGCGTACGACGCCTGGGTGCGCGCCCGGAGCCGCGGCGTGCAGGTCCGCGACCTGCAGCGCTGGATCGACGCCAAGAAGCGGATCTACGGGTACTAGCGATGAGGACGGTCATGACCCAGACGATGAGACTCGCCGCGCTCGCCCTGGTGGCGTCCGCCGGCACGGCCGCGGCGCAGGCGCCCGACAAGATCACGATCGGCATTTACGCGCCGACCGTCGAGTTCGGCACCGCGCAGGCCCGCCTGGCGTACGTCCAGGGCCTGGCGCGCGCGATCGAGCAGAACACCGGGATCAAGACCGAGGCGCAGTCGTACGCCAACGTCGCCGCGCTCAAGGAGGACGACGTCGACTTCGCGATCATCGACGGCGTCTGCTACGCGGGGAACCTGAGCTGGCGGCTGCTCGCCACCGCGAGCATCGGCGGCGGCACCACCCGGCCGTGGGCGCTGTACGCGAGCACCGGCGACACCATGGCCGCGCTCAAGGGCAAGAAGCTCGCGTTCATCGCCACCGGCTGCAACGACGCCGGCTTCATCGACAACGCGATGCTCGAGTCCGAGGTCGACCCGGCGTTCTTCGGCGCGCGCAGCGGCCGCCCCGACCTGACCGCCGCGATCTCCGACGTCGCGTCGTACAAGGCCTCGCAGGCCGTGTTCGCCCCGACCGGCTCGGCCAAGGGCCTGACCAAGGTGTTCGACACCGGCGCCGTCCCCAACCCCGCCTTCGTCGACGTCAGCGGCAAGCTGCCGCCCGCGGTCACCGACAAGGTCGCCGCCGCGGTCACCGGCTTCGGCGGCTCCGGCGCCATCGCCAGCTGGTCCCGCTCCTCGCGCGACATCTACACCGCCCTCGCCGCCCGCATGAGCAAGTCCGCCAAGACCGGCGTCCTCGCCAACCCCGAGCCCGTCCGCATCGACGCCAAGGACGCCCTGATCGAGCCGACCACGCTGCGCGACACCTCGCTCGCCGACGTGCGCCACCACTTCGTCCGCCCCTCGGGCGGCCGGATGGAATAGCGCGGCTCAGCGCGCGGCGACGTCGTCCGGCGACAGCGCGTCGAGCATGGCGACGATCTCGCCGATCGGGGCG
>DASWOO010000636.1:0-3500 GCA_036404335.1 Kofleriaceae bacterium | reverse complement strand
GCGTTCTTCCAGCGCCACGCGCGCGGCCCGCTCGCGGTGCGCAGCCTCAAGGCGCTGATCGGCCACACCGGCTGGGCCGCGGGCACCGCGTCGCTGATCGCGATGTGCGAGGCGCTGCAGCGCGGGTCGATCGCGCCGCAGGCGCACTATCGCCAGCCGTGCGCGGCGCTCGTCGAGGCCGGCGGGCTGCTCGCGGTGTCGAGCGCCGTCGAGGCGTGGCCCGCGAGCCGGCGCGGCGCGATCAACGGCTTTGGCTTCGGCGGCGCCGATGCCCACGTCGTGGTCGAGGCCTACCGGCGCGGCGCGCTGGCGAGCCCGGCGCCCGAGGCCGCCGGCGACGAGCTCGTGGTCATCGCGACCAGCGGCGTGTTCCCGGCGGCCGGCGGCGGCAGGGGGCCTCGGCCTCGGCCGGCGGCACGCGCGACGTTCGATCGCGCCCGGGTCGGGTTGCCCGCCGGGACGGTCGTCCTGCCCGACGTCGCGGACGATCTGGACATCACGCAGCAGCTCGTGCTGCACGCGGTGAGCGAGGCGCTCGCCGGCATGCCCGACGGCGCGCGGCCGCTGCGCGGCGACACCGCGCTGGTCCTCGCGTGCCGCGGCAAGTCCGAGCGCGGCGTCGATGCCACGCTGCGCGTGCTCGCCGGTCGGCTCGCGCGCCAGCTCGACGGCTTGCCCGAGGCGGCGCGGGTGCGCGACGCCGCGGCCCGGGTCCGGCCCTCGGGGCCGTACACGCTGCAGGCGATGATGCCCAACGTCGCGGGCGGCCGGGCCGCGTCGCGCCTCGACCTGCGCGGCCCCAACTTCGTCGTCGACGCCGGGGCCGGCTCGGTCGACGCGATGCTCGCCGCGGCCGCCCTGCTGCTCGGCGACAGCGCGCGCGTCGTGCTCGCCTGCGCGGTCTCGGCGTCGCGCCACGCCGCCCCGCCCGCGCGCGACGCCGCGGTGTGCCTCGCGCTCAGCTCGCCCGCGCTGGCCGCGCAGCTCGGCCTGCCGGTGCTCGCGCGCCTGCGGCGCGACCCCCGTGCCGCGGCAGCCGCGCAAGACCCAGCGGGCGCCACCGAGCTGCTGCTCGCGATCGATGCGGCGGCGGCAGGTCGCGTGACCTCCGTGGCGCTCGTCGGCGGCGCGGGCTGGACGATCTCGCCAGCGTCGACGCCGGCCACGCGTACGCCGGCGCCGACCACGCGTACACCGACGCCGACCACACGTACGCCGACGCCGGCCATGCACGCGCCGACACCGGCCATGCACGCGCCGACACCGGCCATGCACGCGCCACTGGACGCGCACACGCCCGCGGTCACCATGCACAGCCCCGGCTGGGTCCCCGCGCCCGCGCCCGTGGCGCCCGCCGCGCCGTATGCCGCGGCGATCATCGTCGCGCCGGCCGACCCGCAGCTGATCGCCGAGCTGCTCGCCGCCGCGCCTCGCCTCGCGCGCGAGGTGCGCGTCGCGGTCCCCGCGGGCGTCGCGATCGCCGATCCGCGGGTCATCGCGATCGACCTCGCCGACGAGCGCCGCGCCGAGCCCGGCCTCGCCCGCCTCGACGACGTCGCCGCCGACGCGCTGATCGCCGTCGATCGCCCCGGCGCGCTCGAGCTCCACGCCGCGCTCGCCGCGGCCGCGCACGATCGCCGCGCGCTCGAGCTGCTGTTCCTGCTCGCCCGGCGCCGCGCCGCGGCGCTGCGCGCGCGGTCGCTCGATCTGTTCAGCCTGTGCCTCGGCGGCGTCGATGCGTCGGGGCTGCTCCATCCGGCGTCGGGCGGGCCGGCCGGCATGCTCAAGTCGCTCGCGCGCGAGCTCGGCGGCCTCGTCCGGCCGATCGTCACGACCCCCGCGTCGGTCGGCGACGGCTTCGACCTCGTCGCGCGCGAGCGCGCGATCGCGCCCGACGGTAGCTGCGAGGAGCTCGGCTACCTCGGCGGCGTGCGCCACGCGCGGCGGCTGCTCGCCGCGCAGCACGGCGAGGCCCGGCCGCCGGCGCTCGACGAGCGCTCGGTCGTCGTCATCACCGGCGGGGCGCGCGGCGTCACCGCGATCCTCGCCGAGGCCGTCCTCGCGCGCTTCGGCTGCACCGTGGTCGCGCTCGGCCGCTCGCTGCCGGAGCCGCCGCCGGCCGAGCCCGACCCGGCGATCGTCGAGCGCGCGTTCTACGCCGAGGCGCTGCGCGCGACGCCCCGCCCCGAGCTCGCGGCGCTGCGCGCGCGGTTCGCGAGCAAGCAGGCGGCCTGGGAGGCGTGGCGCGAGCTCGAGCGGCTCCGCGCCCTGCCCGGCCGGGTCGCCTACCACGCCGTCGACCTGAGCCGCGCGGCGGACGTCGAGCGCGCCGTCGCCGAGATCATCGACGCGCACGGCGCGATCGACTGGATCATCCACGGCGCGGGCGTGCAGTACTCGCGGCGGCTCGAGCGCCGCACCCTCGACGAGCTCCGCGCCACGCTCGACGTCAAGCTCGGCGGCCTCCACCACCTCGCCGCCGCCTGCCGCGCGCGCGGCGCGGCCGTCCCGGTCCACGCGCTGACCTCGGCGTTCAGCTTCTTCGGCAACGACGGCCAGCCCGACTACGGCGCGGCCAACGAGACGCTCGATCGGCTATGCGCGCTGGCGCGGGCGCACGGCCACGGCGCATGGTCGTCGATCGGCTGGCTGGGCTGGGACGGGATCGGCATGACGCGCGGCAGCGAGTACGCCGCGCTCGCCGACGAGCGAGGGCTGTCGCGCATCGGTCCGGCGCTCGGACAGCGGCTGTTCCTCGACGTGCTCGACGACCGCACGCGCTCGGCGATCAACGTCCAGCTCGCGCCGTCCGAGCAGGCGCGCTACGCCGTCGCTGTCGCCGCACCTCCGCGGGAGGACGTGCGCGTCGTGCGCGTCGTGCGCGACGTCGATCCCGGCGCGCTGCCCTGCCTCGCGCACCACCAGGTCCGCGGGCAACCCACGCTGCCCGGTGCGTTCGCGCTCGACTGGTTCGTGCAGGCCGCCGTCGATGCCGCCGCGCCGCGCGACCGCCCCGGGCTCGACATCGCGGTGATCGAGGACATCCGGTTCGCGCGCTTCCTGCGCAACGGCGACGCCTACCGGATCGCCGCCCGCGCCGAGCTCGCCCGCCCCGAGCCCAGCGCCGGGCACGACGTCAGGCCCGGCGCCTGGCACGCGCGGCTGGTCGGCGACCTGACCCACGCCACCGGCGTCGACCTCGCGCACGACGTTACGTTCTGCGAGGCCCGCGTCGCGCTGCGCGCCGGCTTCCACGTCGAGCAGCCGACGCTCGCGCGCCTCGGCAGCTATCGCGCCCAGCGCGACCCGTACTGCGATGCGACGAGCGCGGTGGCGCTGTCCGGCCCGTTCGACTGCCTGCGCGAGATCGAGGTCGGCGGCGCCGGGCGCCAGGCGCTGTTCATGCCGCCGTCCCGCCACGACGATTGCCTCGGCACCGCGTTCCCGGCGCTGCTGCTCGACGCGGCGTGGCGCCTGTCCGTGATGCACGCCGGCGAGGC